>CAJXFN010000041.1 GCA_913052655.1 uncultured Flavobacteriales bacterium
CCTTTCGTTTACTCTATCTGTTCTCCACGTACAATAATCATTTGCTTGTTCCCAAGATACTCCAACTACTGGATACTCTCTGTAAGCTGGGTGTCTTAAATAATTGTTCAAGAACATTTCATTTTCTCCAAGTTTATCTCTCCAAACTAATGTGTCTGGTAAAGCTTTTTCGTAAATTTCAGGTCTTGCTGTTCCAGTGAAAAATGGACTATTTTCGTAAACAAAATGCTTCTTAATCCATTCTAAATACTCTAAATAATCAATATTTCTAACTTCTGTTTCATCAATATAAAAAGAAGATACGGTAACTGTTTTTGAAATATTGTTCCAATCATACATAACATCTTCCTCAACTCTACCCATAGTAAGTCTTCCTCCTTCTACAAAAACAAGCCCAGGACCTGGAGTTTGTTCTGTAAAATCTTTTAAATCAAACCCTCCTTGTTTCCTTTCATTATATTCCCATCCTGTGGTTGTTGAATGTTGTTTGGAACAAGATGAAAGTATGAAAACACTTAAAATTGCTAAAAATATTGTATTCTTATTTGTCATTTTTTTAATTTTTTCTAAAGTTTATAACTAAAATTGGGGACAACTTATTGTATTGTATAGTTTACTCTTATTTCGACATGGCATATATAGAGTAAAAGATAATTCATGAGCTCCTAGCGTATTACTGTTTTTTAGATTACTCACAGTTATGTCATAGCTGTATCCAAACTTAAATGCATCTTGTACTAAACCAAACATAAGTATGAAGGAATCAAAATTCTTTATGCTGTTTCTTGTCCATAAACCACCAACAATAGGACCTCTATTTAAATAAACACCATAATTAAACTGTTGAAAGTCTTGTTGTCTTTGATATAAAAAGTTTGGTGAAATAGTAGTAACATTATTAGAATACCTGCTTATTGGGAAATTACCACCAATATGAGCTGTGTACTTTGTTGGTAAATTACTAACGCTAATGAATCCCTGATCAGGTTGAGTAAGGTGATGGGCAGCAAAACCAAAATACATATTTTCAGTGTAACCTAAAAAACCCGCGGAAAAGTCAGGAAAACTTACATTATCCGCATTGTTAACAATGTCTTCATCTGTTTGGTATATAAATCCATAGGTAGGGTCAATCATATCTCCAAATGTTAGATTATCCCAGTTGAGATTTAGAGATCTGTATGATGCTTCAAAACCCGCTTTAATAGTAAAATCTCTATTTACTTCTAGAAGATAAGAATATAAAAGAGATGCATGTAAAGTATTTAAGTTTCCAGAACCACTTTTGTCTTGTGCAACAATTACACCTAGTCCCCCTCCTAAAGCGTCAATATGTTGATCATAAGATGCAGAATAAGTAACATATGTTCTCCCAATTCCAGGCCATTGGTCTCTGTAGTTTAAAGTTGCAGTAGGACAACCTCCATTATTTGCTCCAGCAAAAGCAGGATTTAAATATAAAGGATTAGAGTAAAATTGACTGAAAGCTGGGTCTTGAGCATTAGCTGTTTTACCTAGTAAGGTGAATCCAAATACTAGTAAAGCTATTCTAAAAATATTGTTCTTCATATAGAGTCTTCATCTTTATTTCAATTTTACAAAGATATGAATTTTATTTATTACTGAAAGAATCAGGTATAATTTTTCTTTTTTATGGTCGTTAACATCATATATAAACTAATAAATATTTACTTTTGTTTTATGAATCTAAAAAAGTCAATTTTTTTTATATTTATTTTTTTTGCATCTATATTTATTTCTGCACAATCTTCGGTTTCACTAGATTGGAAGACTGTAAATTATTTTGATTCAGAATTAACTTCATTTAATGAATCGGTTTTCTTAAGTGAGTACAATGGACTTCCTTCTTATCAAAAAATCAAAAGAATTAATCAAAGTTTCTATTATGAAATAGAAATTTATGATACCTATTTTATAGATATTAATGAAAAGGAGAGAGTAAAGCTAGAATATTTAGAAATATCAGACACATTAACTTATCATACAGATATTAAATTTTCTTCTAATATTCCTTATCAAATTATTAGTATTTTTCCATATGTTAAAGTTGAGGGTTCATATAAGAAATTAAGCAAATTTCATTATAAAAATACCACAAAGAAGTTTTTTGCAATTAAAAAGAAGGAGTCAGAAAAGATAGAATCTGTGTTAAAAAATGGAGATTGGTATAAAATTTCAGTAGATGAAAATGCGGTTTATAGTTTAACTTTTTCAGATCTTACATCTTTAGGAATAAATACTAATAATCTTGATATAAATTCTATTCGTTTGTATGGAAATGGAGGTGGCATGCTTCCTAGATTAAACTCCTCTAATAGACACGAAGATTTACAAGAAAATGCAATTAAAATTATAGATAATAATGATAATGGAATCTTTGAGGATGGTGATCAAATTTTGTTTTATGGTCAAAGTGTAAATGAATGGACCCCAAATACAAATTACGTTGGAAAGTATAACCATCATAAACATTTATATGATGATTATAACTTTTATTTTATTACAATAAATAGTAATGGAAACCCTAAAAGAATTGAAGATTATCAGATTAGTTCAAAAAATTTAGAACAAAAGATGTTTAATGAGTTTAATGAGTTGCAATATCATGAACAAGATATTCTAAATTTTATTCAATCTGGAGAAGAGTGGTATGGTGAGGAGTTTGATGTAAATTTATCTCAATCATTTTCTTTTAATGTCCCTAATATTAGTGAGAGTACTGGTGCATTTGTAAAAGCTAAAGTTGCTGCAAGAGCTTCTTCTTCTCCAAGTTTTACTTTTAGTGAAAATGGAACTCAATTTATGGATGTTTCATTAGGAACGGTAAGTTATGGGTATATAGATGATTATGCAACCATTGCCTCGGTGGAAGGGACTTTTTTACCATCATCTGAAAATATTAATATCAATGTTAATTTTAATAGGAGTTCTGCAACCCATAAAGGTTGGTTGAATTCTTTAGAACTCTGTACTTTTCGTGAATTAAAATTTGATGGAGGTCAATTGAATTTTCGAAAAGCAGTAAGTGGTGGAGATTCTCAATTATCTTTATTAATAAAGAATGCAACTATAAACGATGTTGTTTGGAATGTTACAGATGCTTTAAATGTAAGTAATCATAATTTACAATTTGTAGACTCTGAGTCTGTAAGTATAGTTTATGATCACTTTTCTGGAATTTCAGATGAAAAGTTTATTATATTTGATGGAACAGAATACAAAAATCCAAATTTACTAGGTCCTATCTCTAATCAAAACTTACATGGTGAAACAGATTTTGAGATGCTTATTGTCTGCCACCCAAATTTTACATCTGCAGCACAAAAACTTAAGGATTTTCATTTAATTCACACTGGAAGTAAATGTAAAATTGTAACCCCCCAAGAGATTTATAACGAATTCTCATCTGGTAAACAAGATATAAGTTCTATAAGGGATTATTGTAGATATTTATATAATCTACCTAATTCAACTTTTAAATATCTTCTCATTTTAGGAGATGCTTCTTACGACCCTAAAGACAGAGTTAACAATAATACTAACTTTGTCATAACTTATCAATCTGCAAATTCCTATAGTCCTTTAAATACTTTTTCGACAGATGACTATTTTGGATATCTAGATGATGATGAAGGTTTACTTCAAAGTGATTTAATAGATTTAGGCATTGGTAGATTACCTGCGAAAAATCTTACAGAGGCAAATATTATGGTGGATAAGATTATAAATTATCATGACAAATCTACTAGAGGAAGTTGGAGAAATATGGCTTGTTTTATAGCGGATGACGGAGATGATAGCGATGGAAATATTCATATGAGTCAAGCTGATGCCCTGTGTAATATAATTGATAATAACTATAATAACTATAATTTCGAAAAACTATATTTAGATATTTATAATCAAGAATCAACTCCTGTAGGACCTAGAAGCGAAGACTGTAAAAATGCTATTGATAGAAGGATTGATAAAGGGACATTATTGGTAAATTACACTGGGCATGGTGGAGAGAAAGGCCTTACCAAAGAAAGAATTGTTGAGATAGATCAGATTTTAGATTGGGATAATTATGATAAACTTCCTTTATTTGTTACAGCAACTTGTGAATTTGGGAGATTGGACAATCCAGAATTAACCTCCGGAGGAGAACATATTATTTTAAATCCAAATGGAGGAGGAGTAGCTTTATTAACTACAACTAGATATGTTTATTCACACTTAAATTATAATTTGAATACTAATTTCATAAATTCTTTATTTGAAAAAACAGATGGAGAATATCCCTCTTTAGGCGATGTGTTTTTACAGACAAAAGCTTTGAGCGGAACAAGTATAAACAGTAATAAATTTACTCTTTTAGGAGATCCTATGATGTTTTTGGCATATCCAAATTTTGGAGTAAGAACTATTTCTTTTCCTGATACAATTTCGGCTTTAGGTAAAGTTACTTTTACAGGAGAGATAGTCTCAGATGATTCTATACCTGTTAATGATTTTGATGGTGAAATAGAAATTATAGTTTTTGATAAAGAGAAGATTACTCAAACACAAGGGCAACAATCATCTAGTCCTATGGATTATAAAAAACAGACTAATATTATTTATAAAGGCAGATCCTCAGTAGTAAATGGAGTGTTTACATTTAGTTTTATTGTTCCTAAAGATATAGATTATAATTTTGATTTTGGTAGAGTTTCTTATTATGCAATAAAAGAATCTGAAAATATAGATGCAAGTGGATGGAATGAAAGTTTTATTGTTGGAGGTATTTCAGAGGATATAGTTATAGATGATTTAGGACCTTCAATTGAGTTATATATGAATGATAAACAATTCGTTTCTGGGGGAATAACAAATTCTAGCCCTACATTTTTAGCTTTTGTAGAAGATTCCTCTGGAATTAATACTGTAGGTAATGGTATTGGTCATGACATTTCGATAACAATTGATGGGGATAATTCAAAAAAGATAATTCTTAACGACTATTATGAGGCAGAAAAAGATAGTTACCAGAGAGGCAGGGTTGAATATTCTTTAAATGAGTTAGATCCAGGATCACATACTATTGAGTTTAAAGTATGGGATGTTTTTAATAATTCTTCCGAATCGTCTATTGATTTTATAGTTACTGAATCTGAAGACTTTGCAATACAACATCTTCTAAATTATCCAAATCCCTTTACTACAAATACTTCTTTTTTCTTTGAACATAATCGTCCTAATCAGAATCTAGAGGTTCAAATTCAGATATATACAGTTTCTGGAAAACTGGTAAAAACAATCAATTCATTACAAGTAAATACAGGATTCAGAGTAGGTCCAATTCACTGGAATGGGAAAGATGACTTTCAAGAAAATATTGGAAGAGGAACTTATATATATAAATTAAAAGTTAAAGATGAAAATGGTGAATTTATAGAAAAGTTAGAAAAATTAGTAATATTGAAATAATCCTTTCGTTAACTAACTTTATAAAAAGAAGTATATTTGCCAAAATTTTAAAAATTAAATGAAGAAGTTTATAATCTTTTTACTTTCTGTTTCCTGTGTTTTATCTACTAATGCTCAAATTGATTATGATGAGGTTTTAGGAGGAAATTTAAATACGATTACTACAGCTGTTCCTTTCTTACTTATTTCTCCAGATTCTAGGTCTGGAGCAATGGGAGATGTTGGAGTGGCAACTTCACCTGACGCGAGTTCCATGCATTGGAACCCTGCTAAATTAAGTTTTACACAAGAAAACATAGGAATATCAGTATCTATTGTTCCTTGGTTAAGAGAATTAGTTCCTGATATTAACCTTCAGTATATTGGTGGTTATTATAAACTAAATAATAACGAGGCAATTGGATATGAATTGAGATATTTCTCATTAGGAGATATTACCTTCACAGATAACTCAGGTCAGGTAATAGGACAATATAAACCAAATGAAATGGCCCTGGGAACGGCTTATTCAAGAAAGCTATCAAGAGATTTGTCTATAGCTATTTCTGCTAGATATATTTACTCTAATTTAACTGGAGGTCAAACAGCAGGAGGTACAGAGACAGTAGCCGGTCAATCTATCGCTTCTGATATCTCAACCTTTTACACCAAACCTACTACTATTGGGGGAAAGAAATCAGATATTTCTGTAGGTATGAATATATCAAATATGGGTAACAAGATTTCCTATACAGAAACAATTACTAGAGATTTTATTCCAATTAATTTAAGGTTAGGAACAGACATTACTACAGAAATGGATGATTTCAATAAGATATCATTCGCTATTGATTTTAATAAGTTATTAGTTCCTTCTCCACCACTTTACGATAACGAAACTGGAGAGATTATCGCTGGAAAAGATCCGGATGTAGGGATTGTGACTGGTATTTTTCAATCTTTTGGAGATGCTCCGGGGGAGATAGATGAGAATGGAGTACCTGTACCTGGAAGTAAGTTAAAAGAAGAAATGAGAGAAATTAATGTTTCAGCTGGTATGGAATATTGGTATTCAAATCAGTTTGCGTTAAGAGCAGGATATTTTCATGAACACGACACAAAAGGAGGTAGGAAATATCTTACTTTTGGTTCCGGAGTAAAATACAATGTTTTTGCACTTGATTTTTCGTATTTAATTAGTACTAGTAATATTGGTGGAACAAATCCACTGGCAAATACTATGAGATTTACTTTGGTATTTGATTTAGGAGCAATAGGAATCTAATGAAGATGAGAGTAGGATTTGGATTTGATGTTCATCAGTTAAAAGAGGGTTTGGACTTTTGGTTGGGAGGAATTGTTGTTCCACATTCTAAAGGAGGTTTAGGACATTCAGATGCTGATGTTTTAATTCATACAATATGTGATGCTTTATTAGGAGCAGCAAACATGGGGGATATTGGGAAACACTTTCCTGATACAGATGTGGAATACAAAGGAATTGATAGTAAAATACTTTTAAAGAAGGTTGTAAAACTAATTTCAGATAAAGGATATTCTATTAATAATATTGATTCCACTATTTGTTTACAGAAGCCAAAGATTGGTTCTTACATTCCTGAAATGCAAAAAGTTCTTGCATCATGTATGAATATAGATATTGAGGATATTTCTATAAAAGCTACTACAACTGAAAAATTGAGTTTTATAGGAAGAGAAGAAGGGGTTTCTGCTTATGCTACTGTTCTAATTCAAAAGAACTAGTATCCATATTATGGATATCTCTTAAAAATACTAATATTTCTGCTTCTGCACAAACAATGCCACTATTATTTATTGCTTTAACCGAATGCCATATTTCGAATTTTCCTTTTTGGTTTAATTCTTGTTCAGCAGAAATAATATCTTCTTTATTTATTTTAAATTCCAACGTTAAATGAGTTGTAGCGGGTTTTTTGTATTTAATTTTGGCACTTTTCACCCAAATCTCAAGTTTTCTTTTCTTTAGATAAAAAATATTGTAATACATTGTTGGGTAATATGGGTCAAACGCAGAGAATATACTTCCACCAAAAATGGTTTTATGAAAATTTATATTTAAAATTGACCTCCTGATTTTGACTCTCATATAGGTGTAATCTTTTGATACTTTTTTAAGTATTATTCGATTAAAAAATAGAGGTGGAAAAATATTTAGAATAAACTTTAGAGTTTTTCGTCTTAACATGAATTCAAATTTAATAAAAAAAACCTCATTCAAAATGAATGAGGTTTATATAGATATAAATATTATTTATTAATTATTGGATAAATATTCAGCAACACTTTCATGTGTTTCTTTCATAGCTTCTTCTCCCTTACTCCAGTTTGCAGGACAAACTTCTCCATTTTCTTCAAAATGTTGTAGAGCATCTACCATTCTAAGAGCTTCTTCTACATTTCTTCCTAAAGGAAAATTATTTACGATTTGGTGTTGTACGACACCATTTTTATCAATTAAGAAAAGACCTCTAAATGCAATCATAGGTCCATTTGCGTGCATGTTTTCTTCCTCATCAATTTCATATTCACCAGATAAAACACCATAATTTGCAGAAATAGTTTTACTGGTATCTGCAACTAAAGGATAAGTAACTCCTTTTATTCCACCATCATTTTTTTCCATTTGTAACCATCCCCAGTGAGATTGTTCTGTATCAGTTGAACAAGCAACAACTTCTACACCTCTATCTTCAAATTCAGATAATTTATTCTGAAAAGCAAATAATTCCGTTGGACAAACAAAAGTAAAGTCTTTAGGGTAGAAAAAGAACAATACTGGTTTTTTCCCCACAAATTGATCCAAAGAATAATTTGATACTATTTGACCACCATTTACCACTGCAGAGGCTTTAAATGATGGAGCTTTTTTACCTACTAATACTGACATTTTTTTAATTTTTATTTACTGCAATATTACGATTTTTTTATGTAAGATAATATAAAATTAGCTCTTTCTTCCACAGTTCCTTTTGGTACTTTTATTAGTTGATAGTCGTAAAATGTATAACTAGAAAGAATTTCGTGTTCTATTAGTTTAGCGTGATTTATACTCTCTTTTCTTTCCTCGTCATTTATATAAATTTCTTCCCAAATAGGAGTGTAGAATACTTCTGTGTTGTATCTGTTTTTTTTAATTGAATCTGCAATATGTTTTGGAATTTCTAAGTTATCCACTTTCATGTATGCATCAATATCTACTATACCTCTATCAAAGAAGGAAAGTGTATTTTTAGAGTTAATTAATTGAGACTCTCTTAATTTAAACACTCTTTCTGAAAAAGCAGAAAGGTTTTTCCAGGGAAGTATCTCTCCATCAATAGCAATTTGTTCATTTATAATTTCACGAGATATCTCATCAATACAGTTATATCCTTTTGTTTTTAAATGATTTAGAATACTCGTTTTTCCAGTTCCGGGAGCTCCTGTTATTACAAACTTTTTCATTATATGCTAAATATTGCAAATATAGCACCTACAATAATTACACTAATTTTGTACAAGCTGAATTTATGATCTTCTGAACTTTCAAACAATATAGTTGTAGAAATGTGTAAGAATATTCCGATTACAATAGCCATAATTTCATTCGAATAAATAGCCATCTGAGAAAACAAATGACCAGAATATAATCCTAGTGGTGTCATTAGAGCAAAAAGAAACAGGAAGAAATAAGCTCTTGTTCTATTCATGCCACTTTGTAAAAACAAGGAGAGTAATACAATAGATACTGGCGCTTTGTGTAATAAAATTCCTGTAAGTAGTGCGTTGTGTGCCGAATGATTGTGCACTAATTCTCCCCCTAATGGAACTCCTTCAATTAAGGCGTGTAAACACAAACTTAACATCACAGAAAAAGGTATTATTTTTTGCTTGTGAAAGTGTCCATGTTCTATTCCTTTACTAAAAAATTCTAACAAAATTTGAATCAGGAATCCCAATAAAATAAAAATACCTATAGAATCTTTTGGATGGTGATGAAATAGTTCAGGAATTAGATGAATTACACTAACTGCAAATAGAAAAGCACCACTAAATATTAAAAGTAATTTTATGTTTTTACTATTAGTAGGCTTAAAAATTTCTACTATAACGGCACCAATTGCAACTGATATTAATAAGTAAACTATATTAATTATTTCCATTTTTTTGCAACTATAATTAATCTGTCAGAATCTACTGGTTCGTATTCATTTAGTTTATAATCACCAAATATATTTGTTATTTCAAGTTGAGCAAAGTTAAGCAGTTTTATAAAATCTGATAATTTGAGTGCTTTTACTTTTTCTGTAAATTCAAATTTTTTTCCGCTATCTGTAAATTGAATATTTTTAATAATAAACCCTTTTTCGATTTTTCTATTGATTTTAAATGTGATTCCGGATAATGTTTTTTGTTCGAATTCTACTAAATTGGAAATTATTTTTTTAGAGTTAAAGAAGTCTATGATCAAAATTCCTTCATTTTTTAAATTTTTGCTGATAGTTTGGATTGTTTCAAAATCTTCTTTGTCAGAGTCGAAATAACCGAAGGAAGTAAATAGATTAAGCACAACATCAAAATATTCTTTTTTATAGAGTTTGCGCATATCCCATACATCAAACGTAATCTCATTGTAGGATTTTTGTTTTGCGGAAGTTATACTTTCTTCTGAAAGATCGATTCCAGTAGTATTGTATCCTAGATTGTTTAGATGAATAGTATGTCTACCACTTCCGCAAGCTACATCTAAAATTTTATCCTCTTTTTTAAAAAATTTCTGAAGGATTGATAGAAACTGTTCAGCTTCCTTATCATCTCTTTTTTGGTACAGAATATGATAGTATTTAGAGTTAAACCAATCTGCAAACCACTCCATAAAGATTATTTGTTTCGTATAATTAGCTTTCTTTCCTCCATCTCTTTATCATTATAAACTCTTACAATATAAAAACCATCTTTTATATGTTTGACATCTATACTAGTGTGATATTTCTCAATCTCTAAATAATGTACTAATCTTCCAGAAATATCAAAAATACATAATTCTGAATCCTTAAGACTAGTTTTTATATTTAATACACCAACGGATGGGTTAGGATATATTTTAAAATGAGTAGAAATCTCTTCATTCTTCGATGACAAAATATTCTGTCCATTTACTTTTACATTGTCCATAAAAAATCGGTTTCCATAATCGTTTATAGCAACAAATCTTATCATAATAGTGTCTCCATTGAATCCCCAAGTACTTAAATTTATACTATCTGTATCCCAACTACCACATGTAGGATACCATGCGTTACCTACATATGAAGTAGTTTGTAAGTCCGGTCCAATTGCTCCATAAATAGAGTCCCAACTCGCTCCACAATCTGTTGAGATCTCAATTCTTAATCCATCATCATATCCTGGAGCATATCCAGAGTAAGCATAATCATAAATTAACCAGTTTTCTGCAGTTTGTCCTCCACCTAATTTTAATTTATTTGAAATTAAATAGGCTTCTTCACCACTCTGGTCAATCCAATAATGATTTACATAAGCGACTGTATCGGGTAAGCAATTTATTCCTGTATCTACTACTATAGATTGCCAAGAATAAGAAGAAGTAG
>CAJXFN010000042.1 GCA_913052655.1 uncultured Flavobacteriales bacterium
CCATGTATTGAAGTAAACTGATCTAAATGAAGGGAGCTAATTCCTCTATCTTTTGTTGCATATTTTCTAAACTCTTTTGAATAATCCATAATAATTTATTTTTCTGATGCTAATTTAACAAAATCCTCATAAGAAATAGCTTTTTCTTTTAGTTTGAAGTTTTCTTTATATACTTCAAGAGTTTTAATATCGTACAATTGGTCATATACTTTTTTTCTTTCATCTTCTTTCGCCAAGATATTTGCAACAATTTCATTCATCTTATCATCTTCAGGAGCAGGCTGTCCATACTGATTCATTTGCATTGCAACTAAAGATTTAGTATGAGATTCTACTTCTTTAGAATCTACCTTTAATTCAAAACTTTCCAGAATACTATTTTCAATTAACTGCCATCTTAAAGATTTTGAATACATATCGTATTCAGATTCAATTTGTTCTAAAGTAACTGATTGCTCTGAAGTGTGAACTAACCATTTCTTTAAAAAATCATCTGGCATATCAAACTTCACCTTGTCTAATAGGTAATTAACAACATCATTTTTTAGCATTCTATCACTTTCAGTTACGTAAGATCTCTCTGCCTCTTCTTTTATTTTAGATTTAAACTCTTTTACTGTCTTTACAGAATCTTTACCATATACTTTCTCGAAAAGTTCCTTGTTCATTTTAGCAGGTTCTAATTTACTTACATTTTTTACTGTGAATTGAAATTCTTCTGAAGATAAATCCTGCAATTTCTCACTAGAAATATTTAACATAGCGCTTAAATCAGTATGATTAGTGAAAGCTTTCATAACATTCACTTTGAATGAATCTTTCTTTTTCACTCCAATAAATTTTTTCTTTATTTTCTTGTCTTCAATAAAATCCATTGAAACAGTAGCTTCATTCTTCACTCCATTCTCCATTAAATTTCCATCTAAATCTAATTGAACTATTTCGCAAAACACTAAATCACCCTCAGAAGAAACCTCAGGATTACTCATTTTTCCATACCTTTTTGCTATATCATTAGCATAAGTATCTACCATCTTATTATCTGCCTCAATTTTATAGTATGTCAACTTATCTTTCTTGGATATTTTTACATCAAAATCTGGGGATAGTCCTATTTCATACTCAAAATTAAAAGTTGAGTCATTTTCCCAATCTACTTTTTGATCTTTTACTGGTATTGGAGAACCTAATACTTTTACCTTTTCATCAGATATATATTTGTATAATTCTGATTGCAACATCTTATTCACTTCATCCACTAATACAGGAGTTCTATATTTTTTCACAATCATTCCCATTGGAGTTTTTCCCTTTCTGAATCCTGGAATCTCGGCATTTTTTCTATAATCTTTTAATACCTTATCTACTTTTTCCTGGTAATCCTCTGGACTAACCACTACTTTTAATACTGCTTGTAAATTGTTAGTATTTTCTTGTGTAATTTTCATAATTAAATAATTGTTAAAATGGTCGTCAAAAGTACAATATTATCTCTGATAATTAATGTAAAAGAAACTTTTATTTAGAGGTCTAAAAAAAGCTCACTTTTTAGTGAGCTTTTTGTGCGGATGAAGGGAGTCGAACCCCCACGCCTTACGGCACTAGATCCTAAGTCTAGCGCGTCTACCAATTCCGCCACATCCGCTAAAATTAGGACCGCAAAGATATTATTTTTTATTAGTTGAAATAAAAATTTCATCTATATTTGCATGTATATAAAAATAACTTTAAATTTAACAAAAAAAATGAGCTTATCAATAAAAGGAACAGTCAAGCAAAAACTAGAGTTAGAACAAGGAACGAGTAAAGCTGGAAATGAGTGGAAGTCACAATCATTTATATTGAATACAGGAGCTCAGTATAATCCAGATATTTGTTTTAAATTATTTGGAGAAGACAAAATACAGATATTATCAAATATCAATGAAGGAGAAGAGATAGAAGTTTTTTTCAACCTTTCTTCAAGAGAATGGAATGGAAAATGGTTTACATCTGCAGACGCTTGGAAGATTGAGAAATCAGAAAGTGATAATACAATTGAAACTGTTGACGACTCTGAAATACCTGTATTTGAAAATAATCAAACAGAAGACGATTTACCATTTTAAATGTCTTTTGCTAAAAAGTTTGAGAATGTTTTTAGGTCGTTATTGCCCTCCCCTTTTTCTATAGCGATATTACTTACCCTCTTAACTTTTGTTTTAGCTCTCATATATACAGATAACCAAAACCCTGAAAATTATCATGTTTTAAATCTATTGTCCTCTTGGGAAAATGGGATTTGGAATAATGCTTTACTTGTCTTTGCCTTTCAAATGATGTTAATGTTAGTGTTAGGTCACACATTAGCGCTGAGTAATTCTGTAAATTCTTTAATTTCTAAAATCACAAGGTTTTGTAGCTCAACAGCAAATGCCGCTGCAATTATCTCTTTCTTTACCATAATTGTAAGTTTATTTAATTGGGGACTAGGGTTAATTTTCGGGGCAATATTCGCTAGAAAAGTTGCAGAAAATGCTTCAAACAAAAAAATAAATCTTAACTATCCACTAATTGGAGCTGCTGGATATTCTGGTTTAATGGTTTGGCATGGAGGGCTATCTGGTTCAGCACCTATAAAAGTTGCAGAAAAAAATCATCTTATAGAGATGTTTGAAGGATCAGACTTTGATGTTCCCTCAACAATTAATCTTTCAGAAACTATATTTTCTCAAATGAATATTTTTGTTTCTATTTTATTATTGATTGTCATTCCTACATTTTTATTTTACTTAGGGAAAAATAACACAGGAAAGAAAATCCATATAATTTCTCAAGAAACTAAAAAAGAAAAAAGAAAATATATAGGAGCAGAAAAAATAGATCACTCTAAATTATTGTCAAAAATAATCTCTATTTCAATATTAGGATATTGTTTTTACAAATCCATCCTACTTCCTGAGGTCCCATCACTAAATGTAATTACTCCTAATTTTATAAATCTAATTTTATTAGGACTAGGCATCTTTTTTCACTCCTCATTTAGTCAATTTACAATCGCAATAACAGGGTCAATAAAAGGAGCTTCAGGAATTTTAATTCAATTTCCACTATATTTTGGAATCATGGGAATAATGAAAGATTCAGGAATAGTAAGCTCTCTTTCAGACTTTTTTGTAAGCATATCAAATGAAACTACTTTTCCAATTTTTACTTTTATATCTGCAGGAATCGTAAATATATTTGTCCCAAGTGGAGGTGGGCAATGGGCAATTCAAGGACCTATAATAATAGAAGCTGCAAATCAAATAGGATGTTCATTTTCAAAAAGTATAATGGCTCTAGCATATGGGGACCAGCTTACAAATATGTTACAACCATTTTGGGCTTTACCACTACTAGGAATTACAGGTTTAAAAGCAAAAGAAATTCTTCCTTATACTTTATATCTCTTCCTCATTGGATGTTTGATTTTTGTTGGAGGATTGTTACTTTTCTAAAACTAAAAAAGAATAATTATATCTATTTTTCTCATCTGCCACACAATCTTCTCTTTCTATTATTTTCCAATCTTCAGAAAGATTAGGAAAAAAAGTATCTCCTTCAAAATAATGATGTATCCTTGTAAGATAGATCCTAGTTATCAAATTATTTTCTAATGCTAATTTATATATCTGACCTCCCCCAATAATAAATGGTTCAACATCTCCACTTTCTTGAGCAATTTTTAAAGCCTCCTCTATAGAATTTACTACAATACAATCTTCAGCAACATAATCTGATTGTCGTGTTACAATAATATTAGTTCTATTAGGTAAAGGTCTAAATTTATGAGGAATGGATTCAAAATTTTTTCTTCCCATTATAACATGATGCCCTTGTGTAGTTTCCTTAAAAAATTTCATATCCTTTGGTAAGTGCCAAATAAGATCATTATCTTTTCCTATTACTCCATTTTCAGAAACTGCTACTATTAAGGATACTCTCATTTTTTATTCACTTTATAATTTACTCCTCTTACTTCTAAATAATTTTTTACAAAATTAAAATGCTTTCCTAAATATTCTGGGGGAGAAATTCCAATTCTTTTATAATCTCCATTTATTACTAGATTTGCTACCGCTGTACAAGTATATCCAGTAGTCCTCGACATAGAATTTATACCATCAGTATATCTATCTAAAAGATTGTACTCATAACATACTGGAATTTTGTTCTCTTCTCCAATTATTCTTATTCTCATTGCGGTAAAATCCTTATCTCCTTCTTTCATTTCCCATTTTGGAAATAGGAGTTTAGATGTAAGATCAATTGGCCTAATTTTATGTCCATTTACTTCAATTTCATCATACGAAAAGAAACCACTTTCTCTTAAAACTTTTAAATATTCTACACAACCTGGATAACGAAGTGTTTTTTCAATCATATTTGGAACATGTTTCATGGTTTCAATCAAAGTTCGTAGTCCATCTGAATTCCAACTCTCTAGGGTTCCTATTTTTTCAAATACAACCAATTCAGTATCTGAAAGAGCTTCTTTTACTACAAGTGAGGAATTCTTAACAAATCTTGCCGGTCGTATATATTCTTCAATTACATCAATAGGCGAAAAAACAGCCTGATATTCATACGGCCATTCTCTTTTTTCTGGAAGTCCCCCAACTAAACACTCATAATCTGTAATTGTCATTTTAGTATTATGATAACCAAAGATAATATTCCCCATTCCTGGAGCTACTCCACAGTCCATAACTGCTACTACACCTTTTTCTTTTGCTAACTCATCTAAACCAAAAGGGTCCTCTGGATAAAAAGAAATATCAACAATATTCTTACCAGCTTCAATTACATCTTTCATCATTTTATATCCCATAAAACCTGGAACAGCGCCAATTACTAGGTCAAAATCTTTAATAATATTTTGTAAGGTATTAGTATTAGAAACATCTGCAATTATTGTCTCAATTCCTGATAACTTATCTAAGTTATCTGTAGAAATATCTACGGAGGTTACCTCATGTTGAAGTGATAAATCTTGAGCCATTACACTACCAACTAATCCTGCTCCTAAAACTACAATTCTTGCCATTATACTGCTACTTTACCTTTAATATGTGGATGTGGATCATATTCAATAAGTTCAAAATCATCAATAGTAAAATCAAAAATATTTTTTACATCTGGATTGATTTTCATCTGAGGAAGTGGTCTTGGATCTCTACTTAATTGTAATTCTGTTTGCTCAAAATGATTGGTATAAATATGTGCGTCTCCCAAAGTATGAACAAAATCTCCAACTGCTAAATCAGAAACTTGTGCCATCATCATAGTAAGTAAAGCGTAAGAAGCAATATTAAAAGGTACTCCTAAAAAGATATCTGCGCTTCTTTGGTACAATTGACACGAAAGTTTTCCATCTGCCACGTAAAATTGAAAAAATGCGTGACAAGGAGGAAGTGCCATCTGATCTATCTCTCCTACATTCCAAGCGCTAACAATAATTCTTCTACTATCAGGATTGTGTTTTAAAGACTCAACCACTTGTGATATTTGGTCAATATGCTGTCCATCAGGAGTTGGCCATGACCTCCATTGGTATCCGTAAACATGTCCCAAATCACCATTTTCATCTGCCCATTCATCCCAGATTCTAACACTATTTTCTTTTAGGTATTTTATATTAGTATCTCCTTTTAAGAACCATAGTAATTCGTGTATGATGGATTTTAAGTGTAGTTTTTTGGTAGTTACACAAGGAAATCCTCTGGACAAATCAAATCGCATCTGATGTCCAAAAACACTTTTAGTTCCTGTTCCGGTCCTATCTTCTTTTAACGTGCCTTCTTTCATCACGCGTTTCATCAAATCTAAATATTGTTGCATTTATTCTTAAATTAACATTCCTACAATTACAGCTGTAAATAAAGAGGCTAATGTTCCTCCAATTAAAGCTAACATTCCTAATCGGGATAAGTCCCCTCTTCTTTTTGGAGCTAATGACCCTATTCCTCCAATCTGTATTCCTATAGATGCAAAGTTGGCAAAACCACATAATATATAAGTAGCTATAATCATTGATTTTTGCTCTGCAAATAAACCGTTATTTTTCATTTCTCCCAACGACATATATCCGAAAAATTCGTTCAATACCGTTTTCTCTCCTAATAGTTGCCCTACTAAAAACATATCCTCTTTGCAAACTCCCATTAACCATGCAATAGGTGCGCCAATATATCCTAGTATCATATTAAAAGAAAGTTCCGAATATCTGGTATTTTCTTCAATCCAGCCATTTAAATCAGTCCAAATCCCAATCTTAAACAAAATATAATTTGCCATATACATAAGTGCAGTAAACACCAAAAGCATAGCTCCTACATTTACCGCTAATCTCAGTCCATCATTAGTTCCCTGGGAAATCGCTTCTAATTCATTTGATATTTCACCATCTAAATTCACTTCTAAATTAGAATTAAATTTTTCTTCTTCTGGTAATAATATTTTCGCAGCAACTACAGCTGCAGGTGCAGACATTACAGAAGCCATTATGAGATGGATCGCAAATTCTTCTCCTAACATACCAACAAAAGCTGCCAACACACCACCTGCAATTGTCGCCATTCCTCCACTCATCAAACACAACATTTCTGACATGGTCATTTTCTCCAAATATGGCTTTACAAGTAGAGGGGATTCTGTTTGTCCTAAAAAGATATTTCCTGCAGCCGCAACACTTTCAGGTCCTGATAATTTTAAAGTCTTTTTCATTACCCAAGCAAAACCATAAACTATTTTTGGTAAAATCCTCCAATAGTAAAACAACGAAGTTAGTGCCGAGAAAAATATTACAGTAGGTAAAACCTGAAAAGCGAATATATATCCCCAAGATTCTGAGGGAATCATTAAATTTCCAAATAAAAACTCGGAACCTTTATTTGTAAAATTAATAATTTTGGTAAATCCTTTTGCGATAAAATTAAATACAGAATATACAAAAGGAACTTTTAAGATAAGAACAGCAAACAAAATTTGTATTGACAATCCTTTTCCAACCAGTTTCCAATTAATCGCTTTTCGGTTTCTACTGAATAAAAAAGCAATTAATAATAAAGATATTATTCCAAGTAAAGCTCTAAAAATGGATGAAATAGAAAAACTAGAGGAAGCTTTAGTTTCAGACCTCTTAAATGCATAGTTGATACCATTTTCGTTTAAGACTAAAGAAATATCAGAAACTAAAATTTTGTAACACCTAGTTGTATCTATAGGTGAAGAATAGTGTAAAGAAAGTAAATCATCTTGCAATTCCCAATTTCCAATTGCTACCAAATTAATCTGTTTGATTTCATAATTAAATGAGCCATCCTCATTTATATTCATTTCATCATTTTCAGTAACTGGCTTTAAATTCTCTCCAATCTCTTGTGTTTCAGGAAGTATGTAATCAAACTTCCAATTTCCTTCAATATTTTGCCCAAAAGAACTTAATGAAAAAACATAAAAGATTAAAAAAATTATTTTTTTCATCTCTTATCTTTTCTCCTATTTATCTCATCTCTAATCTTAGAAGCTTTTTCATAATTTTCATCTTTAATTGCTTCGTTCATTTGTTTTTTTAATTCACCTAAAGATAAGGTTTCCAAAACATCTTTTTTAGTTTCTTCTTGTAAATCATCATCTTTATATGTTGGTGTATAATCATCAGTAAGAATTATTCCAGCCTCTTGTAATATATCATTGTAAGTAAATATAGGACACCCCATTCTTATTGCAATTGCAATAGCATCCGAAGTTCTAGCATCTATTTCTATTTCCTCATCTCCATCCATAAAACAAAAGAACGAAGCATGAAAAACACCTTCTCTTAAAGTATGAATAACAACTCTACTTATAGTAATCTGAAAATTATTCGTAATTGATTTTATTACATCATGAGTAAGGGGTCGTTCGGGATTTTGATTGCTTTCAAGATATATAGCGATAGATCCAGCATTACAAGGGCCTATGACAATTGGAAGTTTTCTTTCTCCACCTATTTCACTTAATAGTAATACATATGAACTTTTATGAGAACTACTTGGCTCTAACCTCTCTATATCTAATTGAACTAATTTCAAAATTTAGTTTTTAAATTTCTTTATTTCTTGAATTAACTTTGGTACAACCTCAAAAGCGTCTCCTATAATTCCATAATCTGCTGCCTTAAAAAATGGAGCCTCAGGATCTGTATTAATCGCCACCATTACTTTTGAAGAATTTACACCTGCTAAATGCTGGATTGCTCCTGAAATACCTATAGCAATATATAAATCGGCTGTAACTGGCTTTCCTGTTTGACCTACGTGTTCTGAATGAGGTCTCCACCCAATATCTGAAACTGGCTTTGAACAAGCTGTTGCTGCTCCTAATACATCTGCCAATTCTTCTATCATTCCCCAATTTTCCGGACCTTTTAATCCTCTTCCTGCTGAAACTACTATTTCAGCTTCTGAAATTGAAATTTTACCACTTGCTGTTTCTTGTCCTTCGAAGATAAGAGATCCTTTTTCTATAAAATCAGATCTTTCAATTAGACAATCCATTTGGTTTTCTATTAAACCAAAAGAATTTGGTGAAATAGATAATATTGTTTTTTCTGTGTTTGATTTTATTATCTCAATTGCTTTTGTAGAAAATGATTTTCTTTTTATAGTAATTTCAGAGGATTCTGTTAATGATATAACATTTGTTATACATGCTGCGGCCAATTTAACGGATAGTCTTGGAGTAATCATTCTTGCGGTATGTGTTCCTGAGAACACAATAACGGAAGCGTCTGTAGATAATTCTGCAATTATTTTTGATGCAGATTGACTATCTCCTTTATTTACAGAAGGAATTGAAACTACCTTTGAAGCTCCATAGGAACCTAATTTTACTAACTCTTCATCAGAAACATCTTCCAAAGATAACGCAACTACATTTGTTCCTAAAATTTTTGCGGTTTCGCTAGCATAAGAAACAGCTTCAAAAGTGCTTTTTCTAAAATTTCCTCCCCAACTTTCTGTATATACTAATACTGACATTTTTTTATTTTTTTAATTAAATAACCTTTGCTTCATTATGTAATAAATCAACAAGATCAGACACATTAGACGCATCTACAAACTTACAACCAGCTTTTTCCTCAGGTTTCGCAAAACTTACAGAGGTAGTATACATTATATTACCAGTAGGTTCAACTACGGATAATGGTTTTGTTCTAGCCTGCATAATACCTCTCATATTTGGAATTCTTAATTCATTTTCTAACACCAGTCCTTTCTGACCTCCAATAACCATTGGTAATGGAGAAGTAATCATTTCCTTTCCTCCATCAATTTCTCTCACAAGTTTTGCGCTATTTCCTTCAATCTCTAATCCAATACACGCATTTACAAGTGGTAAATTGGTCATTTCTGAAATCATTCCAGAAACAGCTCCACCATTATAATCAATGGACTCTCTTCCTGTAATAATCAAATCAAAACTATTTTGTTTAATATACTCTGAAATTTCATTTGCTACTGAAAAACTATCGTTAGGGTCCATATTTACTCTAACTGCATCATCAGCTCCTATCGCCAAAGCCTTTCTTATTACAGGTTCTACTGACGCGTCACCTACTGTAATAACTGTCACCTTACCTCCTATCGATTCCTTAATCATAATAGACTTTGTAAGTCCAAACTCATCATAAGGATTAATTACAAACTGAATTCCACTACAATCAAATTTAGTATTATTTTCTGTAAAATTAATTTTAGATGTCGTATCTGGAACACTACTAATACAAACTAATATATTCATCTTTTATTTTTTTATTATAATTAAATTGCAAATCTAACAAAAATGATTTTCTAATTTCTTAAAATAACAATAAAAACCAATACAAATATGTACTTTCAATAAAAATACTATTTTTGCAGACCTTTTAAACTAAATTAAATAAAAAATAATATGGAATCAATGATGATTTATATGCCGATCGCTATGGCAATTATTGGACTGCTATATACAGCGTTCAAAAGAAATTGGGTAATGAGGCAAGATGCAGGAGACGGAAAAATGAAAGAAATTTCTAATCATATCTATGAAGGTGCCTTAGCTTTTTTAAACGCAGAATACAAATTACTTTCAATATTTGTAATAATTGTTAGTGTTTTGCTATTTATAGTTTCTACAATTGTACCATCCACTCACTGGATGATTGTAATCGCGTTTATTTTTGGAGCTGTTTTTTCAGCATTTGCAGGAAATATAGGAATGAAGATTGCAACAAAAACAAATGTAAGAACTACACAAGCTGCAAGAACTAGTTTACCAAATGCTCTTAAAATATCATTTGGAGGAGGTACAGTTATGGGGTTAGGTGTAGCTGGTTTAGCAGTACTTGGGTTAACTGCTTTCTTTATTATTTTCTTCAACTACTTTATGAGTGGAGAATGGACTAATATTGACGATATGACCATTGTATTAGAAACTTTAGCAGGATTCTCTTTAGGAGCTGAAACTATTGCTTTATTTGCTAGAGTTGGTGGAGGTATCTATACAAAAGCTGCAGACGTTGGAGCGGATTTAGTTGGAAAAGTAGAAGCAGACATTCCTGAAGATGATCCAAGAAATCCAGCAACAATTGCAGATAATGTTGGAGACAATGTTGGTGATGTAGCTGGAATGGGCGCAGACTTATTTGGATCCTATGTAGCGACAGTACTGGCTGCAATGGTTCTTGGAAACTATATAATTCGAGACATGGGAGGTGCAATTGATGATGCATTTGGAGGTATTGGTCCAATTCTTTTACCAATGGCAATAGCAGGAGCTGGAATTATCATTTCAATGATTGGAACTATGTTAGTCAAAATTAATGACAATGACGCAAAGGAAGATAAGGTAATGAGCGCCCTGAATAAAGGAAATATTACTTCTATAATTTTAGTTGGTATATCAAGTTATTTGTTAACTATTTATATGTTACCTGAAACAATGAGGATGAATTTCTTTGGTGAGGGAACAATTGAAGTATC
>CAJXFN010000043.1 GCA_913052655.1 uncultured Flavobacteriales bacterium
TCTCCCATAAATACTTGAGCTGGATATGAATTATACCATAAAAAACCTACACAAGAACCTACAAATGCAGACATGAAAATTACAATCTCTCCAACATTTGGGATATACATAATATTTAAATAATCTGCAGCTAAAATATTTCCAGAAACATATGCGAATACAGCAAGTGTTCCACCAATTATAGCGGAAGTACCAGTTGCTAGACCATCTATTCCATCTGTAAGATTTGCTCCATTCGACACTGCAGTTATTACAAATACAACAATCAGGACAAAGACAATCCACCAATAATCTGCAGCGGTTTCTCCTAAAAATTGAGTTAATATTTGATAATCAAATTCATTATCTTTCATAAATGGAATTGTAGTTTTTGCACTTTTTACCACCTTATCAGACACACTAATTACATTGTCTGTATTTAAATCAATCTGTTCTTTAACAACAATATCCTGGTTAAATACCATAAATAATGCAACAATGATTCCTATACCAACTTGACCAAGAATTTTAAATCTACCCGCTAAACCCTTTTTGTCTTTTTTATAAACTTTTATATAATCATCTAGAAATCCTATAATTCCTAACCAGATTGTTGAGACCAAAAGGATTATTATATAAATATTATTTAGTTGAGCAAATAATAGTGTTGGTATTATAATTGCAGCAAGAATAATTACCCCACCCATTGTTGGAGTTCCTTTTTTAGACTCTTCCCCAGCTAATCCTAATTCTCTAACCTCCTCACCAATTTGTTTATTTCTAATAAGATTTATTATTTTACCACCAAATAGCAGAGATACAATTAATGATGTAATAAGAGCCATTGCCGATCTAAACGATATATATTGAAAAACTCCTGCTCCAGGCAAATTATAAACTTCATTAAGGTATTCAAATAAATTATATAACATTTTCTGTATTTATATTTAAAGATTCCATTAATTCCTTTACATCATCAAATGGATATTTCTGACCATTGATATCTTGATATTTTTCATGACCTTTTCCTGCTAAAAGCACTATATCTCCACAATTTGCTAGAGAACAAGCTGTTTTTATCGCCTGACTTCTATCAGTAATTACAAGTACTTTCTTTTTTTGAACTGGATCTAAATCTGAAATCATATCGTTAATAATAGATTCTAAATCTTCAGTTCTAGGGTTGTCTGCAGTTATAATTACTTTATCAGAATGATTACACGCAATATCTGTCATTTGTGGTCTTTTTTCAGCATCTCTATCTCCTCCACAACCAAAAACCATTATTAGTTTCTCATTATTTTTCCTAATATTATTAATAGTAGAAAGAACATTTTTATATGCATCTGGAGTGTGCATATAATCAATAATACCGGTTACATTTTCTGAATTTCTAACTCTATGAAACCTACCTTCTGCTGGAGACAAAACACTAATCCTCTCTAAAACTTTAGAAGGTTCTAAACCTAACTCAACCGAAGCGGCATAGATAGCTAATAGATTATAAGCATTAAATTCTCCAATAATATTTACCCAAACCTCAATATTTTGTATGTTAAGTAACATACCATCTATTCTACTTTCTAAAAGTTTACACTTATAATCTGCCATAGATTTTAAACTATAAGTAATCTTCCTTGCATCTGTATTTGACAACATAATTCTACCATTCTTATCATCTTTATTTGTGATTGCAAATGATGAAAAATCTAATTCATCAAAAAATTTCTTCTTTGTTGAGATATACTGTTTAAAATCCTTATGATAATCCAAATGTTCATGCGTAATGTTAGTGAAAATTCCACCCTCAAATCTTAGATTCGATACCCTGTTTTGATGAATAGCATGAGAACTCACCTCCATAAAACAATATTCACAACCAGCATCTATCATTTCACTTAAGCTCTTATTTATCTGTAAGGAATCTCCAGTAGTATGGGTACTTTTAAAAGATAAGGTTCCTATTTTATTTTCTATGGTAGAAAGAAGTCCTGATACATATCCTAAATCTGAAAATAACTTATGTAACAAAGTTGCAATAGTAGTTTTTCCATTAGTACCTGTTACACCAACTAACTTTATTTTTGATGAAGGATTATCAAAATAATTAGATGCAATAACTGACATTGAATAAGAGGAACTTTCCACCTTGACATAACATATCCCTTCAATAATTTCTTTTGGAAACTCTTCTACAACAATACTTTTAGCTCCTAATTCAATAGATTTTGATATATAGTCATGACCATCTACAGTCAGACCTTTTATCGCAATAAATAAATCCGACTCATTAATATTTCTTGAGTCAAACTCTATCTTATTCACGTCAACTTGAGAGATATCGCCTATAATACTTTTAATAGTTACACCAAATAACAAATCACTTAAAGTCATTAGGATAATTTAATTTTTAACTGAAATTGATTCTTAATGCCTGCTCCTTTCTTTATAGATTGGTAACTTACCTTACCTTGCCCTTCATACTCGACTTGCAGATTAAAGTTTTCTAAAATATACAACACATCCATTAATTCCATACCTATTAAATTTGGCATCAGGCCCTTATCTAATTCAGTAATAATATTTTGAGTATGGTTTTTTATATTTTCCTCAAGTCTTATTAGTCTCTGTAATGAAACTCTTTCTATTTTGTTTACAGAGTCAGTATTAATATTAGAGAGGTATTCCATTTCTGAATCAAATGCAAAAACTTTATCCGAAATCTCTCTAAAAACTGGAGCAGCAACATCACCTCCATAATGATTTAAATCAGTTGTATCTATAAAATCATTTATGACAACTATACAAGAGTATTTAGGATTGTCTGCAGGAAAAAATCCTGTAAAGGAAGAAGTATATGATCTTTCATATTTTGTTTGTTTAGACCAGTTCCAATATTCATTTTTACAAGTACCTGTTTTTCCTGCTATTTTATATTTATCTGTAAAGATGTTTTTTGCTGTTCCATTAATAATATCTTTAGTCCAATTTTCTCTTTGATTACTCACTACTTGCTCCATGTAAGGAAGAAGTTTATTTACACTTTCTTCAGAAAAAATCCTCTCCTCTAATTCTACAACTGGAAATTTTTCTATAAAATTACCCTCATTTTTTATTGAAGTTACTAATCTTGGTAAAACCATCTTCCCTTTATTAGCAAAAGCATTATAAAATGTAAGAATCTGAAGTGGAGAAATACTCATCTCATATCCTATTGACATAGATGGTAAACTCGTTCCAGACCACAATTTGTCTTCCGGAGTCCTCATTATCATTTCGCTTTTATATGGCAATTGCAATTTTAAAGGCTCGGTTAATCCAAATCTTTTTAAGTTCGAAATAAATTGTTCTGGATTATTTTTATATGTGTCATTTATTACTTTAGATATAGCGACATTAGATGAAACAACAAAAGCATCTCCAAATGTTAAATCTCCATAACCTCCTTTTCGAGTATCCGAAATAGTAGTTGTATAAAACTTTATCTTTCCATTTCCTGTTTTTACAGTATCTGTAACATCTATAATTTTATCCTCTAGAATTGACATGTATGAAGCCAATTTAAATGTTGAACCAGGAGCAATTTCAGAAACTATTGCATGGTTTTTAGAATCAAAATAAGTAAAATCCTTTCCTTTATGCAGATTAGCAATCGCTTTAATATCTCCAGTTTGCACCTCCATCAAAACAACACATCCCCACTTAGCATTTGTTTCATGTAACTTTTTTTTCAAAGCTAGTTCTGCTGCATCTTGAAACTCGATATTTATGGTAGTAATAACATTCTTTCCTGGTTGAGGAAGAATATTTTGATCTGATTTTTTTGGAACCAAAACTTTATCGGAAATTTCTTGATTCATTTCTTTTCCTGGAACTCCTTTTAAGTATTCATTAAATGCAAGTTCTATACCATTTTCTGGAACTATAGAATCTCTTCCTTCTGAAGTTTTCAATATTTTTACTTTCCCTACAGTTATTTTTCCGAGTGATCCAAAAGGGTAATCTCTAGTACTCTTCATTTCTTGAATAAATCCTCCTCTGTTCTTTCCTAATCGAAATATTGGAAACTTCTTCATGTCTTGTAACTGAACATAAGTCACATTTCTTTTTAGTAGAAAATATCTTTTATTTTTATTTTCTCTTAATAAATCTTCATATGAAGATGCTGACTTATCTTTAAACATCTTGTGAATTTCAACTGAAAGGTTTGAAACCTCATTTTCAAATATTGTTTTATCTATTGTATATAAGTCTAATCTAACATCATAAACTGGCATTGTAACAGATAATATTCTTCCATCTTCTGATAATATATTGCCCCTAGGAGCATCTACAATTCTAATTTTAGGATCATGAGTAACTACAATATTTGTATCTTTATACTGAATATCAAAAAGTTTATACCCAATAAACATAAATAACAACAAAAAAGCCAAAAAAGTAAAGATGAGCATCCAATCTCTATTTGATTTTTTCTGTATCATTATTTTACTTCAATTATATATGGCAACTTATCAGAAGTCTTCAATCCTGAACCCTTTATTCTTTCTTCAATTACGGATCTTTTATACATCCCCATCATATCAGTCTTCAAAGACATGGATTTCATACCAAGATCAAAAATTTCTTTTTCACACTTCCTAATTCTAATAATCGTATCTTCGGATTTAAAAGAAATTCCAATCTGAATTACAATAAGAAAAACAAAAAACAGGATGAAGATGAAGTAATTTGACAAGCCTCCCTTCTCAAAAAAACTCACTTTCAATATTTTAGTTTTATTTGTCAATTTTATATTTTTTCCGCTATTCTTAATTTTGCGCTTCTTGATCTACTATTATCTAACTGCTCTTTTTCTGAGGCAACAATTACCTTAGTATTCACCTCTTTTAAATCTTTTATGATATTTCCAAAAAAATCTTTCTCTATTTCTCCTGAAAGATTACCTCTTTTAAATAAATTCTTCACTAGTCTATCTTCTAAAGAATGATAAGACATAACAACAAACCTTCCTCCCCTGTTTAGTAAATCAACACCATCATGTAACATTTGTTTTAAAGATTCAATTTCATCATTTACCTCTATTCTAATTGATTGAAACACCTGTGACAAAAACTGATTTCTTTTCTTTTCTGGTACTAAATGATTAATTGTATTTACCAGTTCGGTTGTAGTTTTTATGGAACTTATTTTTCTCTTTTGCACTATTATTTTAGATAAAATTCTAGATTTTCGTAATTCTCCATAATGGAAGAAGATATCGGACAGATCTTCTTCTGAATATTCATTTACAACATTTCTTGCAGTTAATGAAGAAGAAACATCCATTCTCATATCAAGTGCCGAATCAAATCGAAAAGAGAAACCTCTATCATGGACATCAAACTGATGAGAAGAAACACCTAAATCTGCTAAAATTCCATCTACCTTACTTAAACCTTCCTTTCTTAAAAATCTTTTAATATGTTTATAATTAGATTTGATTAACTTGAAATTTTTGTCATTTGGTATATTTTGTAAAACATCAGAATCTCTATCAAACGCATACAACTTTCCATTATCTAGAATCTTTAAGATTTCATTAGAATGACCTCCTCCTCCAAAAGTAACATCTACATAGATTCCGTTAGGATTTATTTTCAATCCCTCAATACATTCTGTTAATAATACCGGTTTATGATAGGCCATCCGAATGAGTTTGATTACCCATAACCTCCTCAGCTAATGATCCAAAATCTTCTAATGATTTATTTACTACTTCTTCATATTTGTCCTTATCCCAAATTTCAATCATATTTACTGATGACGCCAATACTAGATTTTTGGTTATTCCAGCAAAGGAAATCAGATCCTTTGGGATTAGAATTCTCCCTGTTGAATCAATCTCTAACATTTTAAGTCCAGACATATAAGACCTGATAAAGTCATTATTCTTCTTTACAAACCTATTCAACTTATCTACTTGAGAAACCATTGATGCCCACTCTGTCATTGGATACAATTCCAAACAATTATTAAACACGCTCCTTTTCAAAACAAACCCCCCATTAATTACTGAGTTCAATTGTTTTTTTAATGACGATGGTATCATAAAACGACCTTTTGAGTCTGTTTTACATTCATATGTACCAATTAAATTTGTCATTTTTAGCGTAGTTATTTTGGTGTAAAGATACAAATTTGCCCCACATTTTACCACATTTTACCACTTTGTTAATAACTTTCACCACTTTAAGAGTGATACTAGAGTGTATTAATGAACATTCTGGCAATAATTTAATTAAAATAAATTTGTTTACTTTTGCTTACGAAATCAAATTCGTAATTAATGATAAAAGAGTCAGGAAAATTTAAATGGATTGATAAAGGTGACGGAGGAAAACCTATTATTCTATTACACGGACTTATGGGAGGAGCGGATAACTTTGGAGAGATGGTTGATTTTATCTCAGAAGAATATCACGTTTATGGATTAGATTTAAAACTATTTGAAGGAAATATCTTGAAGGTTTCTGTAAAAAATCTAAGTGACTACTTATTTGATTTTATGAACCATTTAGAAATAAAAAGTGCAGTTTTAATTGGTAATTCTATGGGAGGACACATAGCATTGATTTTTGCAAAAGAACACCCAGAAATGGTTGATGGAATGGTCTTAACAGGAAGTTCTGGATTGTTTGAAAACTCACTCGGAAACACTTTTCCTAGAAGAGGAGACAAAGAATACATAAGAAAAAAGACACAAGAAGTATTTTACGACCCTAAAGTAGCTACAGACGAACTAGTGGATAGAGTTTATGCGATTGCTAACAAAAGAACTTCTACTTTAAAATTATTAGGGTACGCCAAATCTGCTATAAGACATAATATGTCGAATGATTTACCAAATTTAGATATTAAAACTTGCTTAATTTGGGGAGAGAAAGATATAGTAACTCCTCCACATGTAGCAGAGGAGTTTCATAAATTAATGAGAAAATCAGAACTTCATTGGATTCCTCTATGCGGTCATGCAGCTATGTGGGAACACCCAAAAAGATTTAGCGAAATCGTTTTAAAATGGCTAAAAGATCATAATCTTTAATAGTTTACACTGATGAAAATTAAAACTGCGGAATTTGTAGTTAGTAATACAGACTATAAGTTATGTCCAAAAGAAACTTTGCCTGAATACGCCTTTATTGGGAGATCTAACGTAGGTAAATCATCACTTATTAACGCCTTAGTAAATCAAAAAAACTTAGCGAAAACATCAGGAAAACCAGGCAAAACTCAGCTTATAAATCATTTTAAAATTAATAATAATTGGTTCTTGGTTGACTTACCCGGATATGGATATGCCGCAATTTCTAAAACAAAAAGAGAAGAATTCAAAAGCATGATACACAAGTATCTGATTAATAGAAAGAACCTAATGTGTTTGTTTATATTATTAGATATTCGACATAAAGCACAAACTATTGACTTAGAATTTATGCAAAAAATGGGAAAGGAAGGAATTCCATTTGTAATGGTCTTCACAAAGGCAGATAAATTATCTCAAACTCAGATAGGTAAAAATTTAAAAAATTATAAAATAGAAATGTTGAAAAACTGGGAATCTATTCCAGAAATATTTATAACATCTTCTGAAAAGAAAAGAGGAATAGAGGATATCTTAAACTTTATTAAAATACACAATAAATCGTTTGACCCTACTTTTTGTCAATAATCTTAGTCTGCTCAGCAAAGAAATCGCAATAATCTCTTAATGCTCCAGCCAGTTTATCATGACCGGTAGATTTTTCTAAAGAATTCGCCATAGACATTAACGTTTGGTGATACATTATAAACATTTCATTCACCATCATATCTTTAGTCCACAGATCTACTCTTAAGGTTTCTTTAGTTTTTGAATCCCAACCCGACACCATTAAAGATTTTAAGTGGACATTCTTAGCTTGTTTGTCTGAAGAATTCATAGTAATCCTTTCTGGCAGATTATTAACATCAAGTTCAAGGTCAAAAATTAATTTTGATTTACTCATATTATGGTCTGTATTTTGATTTTAAAAGTATATCTTGAGAATTAGTATTATACATCAACTGCTGTATACTAACATTATTATTACTCATATAAGAATCTATAATTTTGTAACCGACCCAATATCCTAATCTTCCAGGAGATTCTTTCGGCATTCCTTTAGTGAATGGAGAATCTGAGAAAAATGTGCTATAAGAATTATATTCTTTATTATACATTAAATCTAAAGATATTATCTCCTTCCAAATGTTAGATTCATTAATATTACACCACTCTAAGTCCTCTTCTGAAAATCTAAACAACACATGATCATCTTGTTCTAAAATCAGATTCATTAAATAGATAATCTTGCCCTTAAAGATTAGTTCATCCTGAAAACACTCAATAGAACTTTTATGAACAAACGCGCTAGTTATCCAAAATTCCATTATATCTGCTATCATATATTTTTCATGATACCTTACTTTAAGATACTCCCAGATATTTGCTGCAGGGTGAAAATCTCCAAGATAAAAATCTAAACCAACAATCAGATTCTGATTGTAAACATCTACTCCGTAAGAGTTAAATGAATTACTATATATAATTTTTTTAGGTATTGTTGAATCTTTAAAAATAGTCAAATATTCACTAAAAGCTACTTTAATTTTTTCAGTATAAATATCTAAATCCACAAAATTTTCCTGAATATTTTTCTGAAACTCTAACACATCAGGATGAGATACAAATGTAAGAAGATGTGATTTCTTCACAGAATCACTGTCGTAATACATCCCGATATGATTTTGTAAATAATAATTTAAAAAACCTTTATTTTCCTCTTCCCATTTTAATAATTTTTTTTCGTAGTTGGAAGAGTCTAATAAAAATAATTTCAAATCAAATCTTTCAGATTTAATTTCCATCCTATCTTGATTAACACAAGAATTAAGAACTAAAAATATTAATAAGAATTTTATTATTTTCATAAATGCAAATGTATAAATTTGTAAATTATAAAATGAAAGAAAAAGAAGTAATACATTATATAAAAAATTGGATCCTGAAATACTCTAAAAATTCTGGATCTAGTGGATTTGTTATAGGAATTTCTGGGGGAATTGATTCTGCCTTAACCTCTACTTTATCTGCTCTTAGCGGGAAGAAAACTTTATGTATTGAAATGCCTATTCACCAAAATCAAGATCAAATAAACAGAGGAAGAAAACATATCAATTGGCTGAAAGAAAAATATAAAAATGTACAATCAGTTGAATTAGATCTTTCCAATGTTTTTGATAGGTTTATATCTAATCTACCAGCTAAACATAGTAATCAAAATGAGTTATGTTTAGTTAATGTGAGGGCACGATTAAGAATGACAACCTTGTATTACTACGCTCAGTTAAACAACTACTTAGTATTAGGAACTGGAAACAAAGTAGAAGATTTTGGCGTAGGTTTTTTTACAAAATATGGTGATGGTGGAGTAGACCTAAGTCCAATTGCTGATTTACTGAAAACCGAGGTTTATTGTCTCTCAAGATATTTAAAAATTGATTCAGAAATATTAGAAGCTAAGCCTACAGATGGATTATGGGGAGATGACAAAACTGATGAAGATCAGTTGGGAGCTACATATCCTGAACTAGAATGGGCAATGAGCTTTAATGGAGATCTAAAATCTATTTCTGAACGAGAAAAAGAAGTATTAACAATATATGAAACATTAAACAGAAAAAATCAACATAAAATGAATGAAATTCCTGTTTGTAAAATTCCTAAATCACTGAAATAAAATAATTTATATATATTAGCAGAACTAACCAACACCTATATCTTATGAAAAATGTATTAAACATTGTAACAACCTTATTGATTATCTTCTTTTTTGGACATCAATTTTATATGGAATCTTGTGAAAATAAATGCGATATAAATAAGGGAACTAAATGTTCTTCTGAAGAAGAATCTAAAGAATGTAAAGAGAATATTGAAGAAAATAATTTAACATTAGTTATATCGACTGATTCTACAACAAATATTGATTCTTTATTAGATGAGGTTGAAAAAACTCTAATTGATGAAGAAAATGGATCAGATTCTGGCGCAGCAATAATTAATGAAGTAATCATTATTGATGAAGAAAATGAAACTTCTGATGAATAAAAATCTTTAACCTTTTAAAATACCAACTATATTCTAGTTGGTATTTTTTTTGTTTTGTTTTTTACAATTGCAGAAAATAATAACAAAACTGAAATAAAAGAAAATATTCTTCCAATAAAATCGCCAAATTTATTGTAAAAGGTAATTGTATTATTAACCGCAACTAGTGAGTTTATAGCGACCTCTTCATCCCAATTTGTTTCTGATTCAATTTCTCCAATTGGAGATATAACAGCTGATATTCCAGTATTAGCCGAACGAATAATAGACTTTCTTTGTTCTATTGCTCTCAATCTAGCATACTGAAAATGTTGTTTATAACCTGAAGTATTCTTCCACCAACCATCATTTGTTATAATTACAATTACATTTGATTCTCTAGATGTAATAATATCTCCAAAGATACTTTCATAACATATTAAAGGAAGTATTTTTAATTCATTATATTCGAATCTATCTATATCATTATCTACAGAAAGACTTCCAGAAGTTCCTCCTAAATCAACTGTGAAATCGCCTATTTTATTCAAGATAAATGAATATGGTATTTGTTCTACACCTGGAACTAATTTAGTTTTATGATAA
>CAJXFN010000044.1 GCA_913052655.1 uncultured Flavobacteriales bacterium
AGAGTGAAAATCAGATAAAAATGAGAGCGCAAAGGGTAGAAAATAGTTCAAAAAATTGTTTGATACTTACAGAGACATCTACTCAAAACATCTTCCAACAAATTGGACAAGTTAATCCACAAATATTAATAATTGATTCAATTCAGACCTTACATACTTCACATATAGAATCTCCTCCTGGAAGTGTTTCTCAGATTAGAGAATGTAGTTCCGAAATAATAAAATACGCTAAACAAACTGGTACGGCTGTTTTCTTAATTGGGCACATCAATAAAGATGGCGCGATTGCAGGGCCTAAAATCTTAGAACATATGGTTGATACAGTTCTTCAATTTGAGGGGGATAGAAACCATGTATATAGAATACTTAGAACTATTAAAAACAGATTTGGTTCAGCATCAGAATTAGGGGTTTATGAAATGACTCAGGATGGATTAAGAGAAGTGAATAATCCTTCAGAAATTCTAATTTCAGATAGAGATGAGGAAACAAGTGGAGTTGCCATTGCCTCTACAATTGAAGGAGCTCGCCCACTAATGATTGAGATTCAATCTTTGGTTAGCTCAGCAGTTTATGGTACTCCTCAACGATCAACTACTGGATTTGATACTAGAAGATTGAATATGTTGCTTGCTGTTTTAGAAAAAAGGTGTGGTTTCAGATTGGGAGTAAAGGATGTATTTTTAAATATAACTGGAGGTATAAAGCCAGATGATACAGCTATAGATTTGGCTGTTATTTGTTCTGTACTTTCCTCTGATCAAGATTTACCAATAGATATGCATACTTGTTTTGCTGCTGAAGTTGGTCTCTCTGGGGAAATAAGAGCCGTAAATCGAATAGAACAAAGAATATCTGAGGCTGAGAAACTAGGATATAAACAAATAATTATATCTAAATTTAATAAATTTAATCCTTCTCATTTCAAAATAGAAGTAAAACAGTGCTCTAAAATTGAAGAGGTTTTCCGATTACTCTTCTAAAATGTCATATAAATCATCCAAATTTGGAGAAAGAATCATTTCTATTCTTCTGTTCATTTTCCTTCCTTCAATAGATTCGTTTGTTGCAATAGGATTGTATTCTCCTCTACCTGCAGCAGTAAGTTGTAGTGGATCTAATGCTGTATTATTTAACAATATTTTCACTACAGAAGTAGCTCTCATAACACTTAAGTCCCAATTGTCTTTTATTATTCCTCTACCGCTGCTTTGTACATTGTCAGTATGTCCTTCCACTAATATTTCAAGATTTTGTTGACTTTCAAGTGCTGATGATAGTTTGTTTAATGCATTCACACCATTCTGATTCACAACATATTTACCTGAAGCAAACAATAAATCTTCCTCTAAAGAAATGTAAATTTTGCCATTTCTTTGTTCAATGGTTAATCCATCACCCTCTAAACCGGTAAGGGCTTTTTGTACTTTGTTCTTTATGGCAGTAACTAAAGAGTCTTTTTGGTGGATAATTTTTTCTAACTCAAGAACTCTTTCTGATCTTTCATCTAAATCCTCTTGAGCTTTGTTTAGTTCTCTTTCTTTATTTTGTAGATCTTGAGATATTTGATTTAACTCATCTTCTTTATTAAGAAGTTTACTTTGAGCTTCTTCTAATTGTTCTAATAGTTGTTTGGTCTCTTTTGCTTTCTTTGACATTTGTCTACTATTTTGACTTACTAATAAGTCATAAGCTGTGTTTAATTCATTAAATTTATCTTGTAATAATTTTAGTGCATTTCCATTTTGTATAGAATCATTTCTTAAAATATAAATTCTTTCCTTCAATAAACGAATATTTGAACTAAGCTCCTCTGACTGATCAGAAAGTTTTAAGTTCTCCTTCTCTAATTCAGATAAATTTCTTTGTGTAGTTTCAAGATCGGAAACTAATGCATTGTGTATTTTTGGACTGACACAGCTAGAAATTAAAACAGAAATTATCGTAATAAATACTATTTTCTTTATCATTCTTTTGTGTTTTTAATAAAGCTAAAATAACTATACAAATCGGACTTATCTCTAATCAATCTTAATTATATCAATAGGATCAATCTTAATTTCCGGATTACTCATTCTTCCTGACTCAGTAAAAGACATTTCTCCAGTCATCTTTCCTGAATAATAAATTCGATCACCAGGTAATAATTGTTTAAAAACAGGATGACCTTCATTACCACTCCATGTCCCCTCAGGCCATAATTTCACTTCAATGTTTGCTCCATTATTAAAAGTAACGTCTACCCATTGACTTCCTAAAGAAGAATTAATTTCCTCAACTTCTCCGTACCATTTCTCAACTTTCCCAAAATCTTTAATGTAATTTAACATCAAGTCAGCAACATCAGATTGTGCTATTTCATTTCCATCGTACTTGTCATAATCTTCTTGATATTTTTCTATTTCTGAAATAAAGCCTTGCTGTGCTGTCGTTTTTAAATCTACAGAAGAACACCCTAAGAAAACTGAAAAAACGAATAAAAACTGAAGTATATTATTTTTCATATTTTTTTCTGCTAATTTACTATTTTTGAAGATATTAGAACCCTTATAGAACTTTATTTTCTACGGATAGCTAATTTCCATTTTTTTAACATCACTCATTTAAGTGAATCAAAAGCTAAGATAAGTGTATTATAACTAAGATTGATAATTTCGTTTTTTTTCCACTTTCACTTTATCCAAACATATGTAACGTTCCTTCACCTCCATTTCCAATGAGGTAAACCATATAAAGTCTCTTTTTAGCTTCTACAATTATAATTTTTAGTTTATTAGGCCTTACTTTTACCATTTATTTTTGTGTTTTACAACAATTTTTTAGGGCGTATACAGAAAGAACCCAATCATAATACTAAAAAATATTTTTTTCATGTAAATTTGTTTTAAATTATTATTTTTATAATTTGTAAATATATTGAATAAATGAATATTATTAAAAACTACTTTTTAAAAGGATTATTGTATTCAGTCCCTGTAGCAGTTACTTTTTGGGTTATCATCGAATCTTATAATTTTCTAGATGGAATCATAGGCAATCATCTCCCAGAGAGTATGCAAATTCCTTTTTTAGGCATCTTAGTTATGTTTGTACTTATTACATTGTTTGGGTATATAGGAACTAAAGTTATTTCATCTCCTTTCACTTCTGTATTTAAAAATTTATTGAATAAAGCTCCTTTATTAAAAACTATTTATTCCTCTGTAAAAGATTTAATGAATACATTTGTAGGCCAAAAAAAAGGATTTTCAGAGCCTGTATTGGTAAAAGTATATGAAAACTCAACAATTGAGAGGATTGGTTTTATTACTAATGAAGATGTAGAGTCGTTAAATATTAATAAAGGAAAAGTGCTTGTATATTTGCCGCATTCATATGCTATATCCGGCCAACTTTTTGTAGTTGAAAAAAGACATGTTACTCGAATTGATAAGCCGGCTTCAGAAGTGATGAAGCTCATAATTTCAGGTGGAGTAACTGAGATTGATGATAATTAAAACCGAAATCTAATGATTAATAAAACACTAACAATTATAACGATAATCATACTAATAAGTACAGATTTATTTAGTAGTGATACAATAACTGTAAGATCCCATGATCACGTTGACATGACTTGGTATGGTAATTATGATAAAGTTGCAGTTTTCCCTGACGGATCTGAAACTTATAGGAAAATATATTTAAATTATACTATGGGCTGTCCCTCAAGTGGTTGCGCTCCATATGATTACACAACAAAAATTGAAGTACTTCACAAGACTGGTGATATTGATTCAATACTTCAACAGACACCTTATTTTACTGTTGATGGTAATTCAGTCGATACCCTATATACAACTGACACATCGTACATATACTTTTGGGATACATTATCAAATAGCACAGATTCAATGCTATCGACACAATTACAAGTAATTAATTTTAGTGATTCACTTAATCCTACACTACCTACCGATACTAGTTATTATTTCCCATCAGGATATTATAATTTCCTATACGACTCTACAGGAATTATTTATGATTCAATTTATGTTCATCCAACTAATATGATATTGAACGGCATTCATTCTTGGTACTCATATTTTGACGTAATTGAAAAATATGAGATAGCTAGAGTCATTACACCATATGGAGGGAATATTCCTTCTAACTATGCGTTTAAACATATATTTGATATTACAGATTTTGCATCTATTTTAAAAGATTCAGTTAAAATACGTGCACATTACAGCGGATGGGGAAATGGTTGGAGCGCTACATTGGATTTTGAATTTATTAAAGGAGTTCCCCCAAGGAATGTTAATAGCATACAAAATATTTACTCAGGAAGTTTTTCTTATTTGAACTCATCTGATTTTGAAAACAATAAGCTCACTGCCAAGACCTTCTGGATTCATCCAAATACAACCCAATCTATGGTTAAAATGACAACTACAGGTCACGGGTTCGATAATAATATCAATGCGGCTGAGTTCAAGCCTATTGATTATTTTGTAAATATTAACGGAAATCTTACACACACTCAATTTAATTGGAATGAGAATTGTGGGGAAAATCCAATATATCCATATTATGAAAATCCAAACGGAGGATATATTCATACATGGATCTTGGATAGGGCCAATTGGTGCCCAGGATTAAGGGCAAAATCATTTGATCATGAAATTACTCAGTATATAGTTCCATCAGACTATATAGAAATTGATGTTGATTTTCAAAGTTATACTTGGTCTGGTTCTCAAACGCCATCTTATATTGTTGAATGTCAGTTGTTTCAATATCAAGGAAGCAATTTTAATAATTCTGTAGAAATTACTGATATAATTAAACCATCAAAAAAAGATGAGTATTCAAGATTTAATCCTACTTGTGGAAAACCGTTAATTGAAATTAGAAATTATGGTTCTTCAACATTAAACAATGCGGAGATTATATATGGAATTAAAGGAGGTACGGTTCATACATTTAATTGGTCAGGAAGTTTAGATTTTTTAGAGAGCGAACAAGTAGAATTACCCTTGTTAGACAACTGGTATGGAACAAAAGATGTTTTTTATGTTCAGTTAAAAAACCCTAATGGTCAAGTTGATGACTATGACGCTAATAATTATATGGAATCACCATTTGATCATGTTCCTCAATATCAAAATAAAATCGCTGTATGGACACAAATAAATAACGGAGTTATTAATTCTTGGACCAACGAATCTGAAACGTCATGGGAGTTTTTTAAAGACGATGGTGGTTTGTTCGCAGCCTCTCAGCAAATGTTTTTAGGAGTTGTGCCTCAGAACCAATATAGAGATACAATTGAATTTGAATCAGGCTGTTACACTTTTAAGGTTACAGATCTTGGTGAAAATGGTTTAGATTATGGATATAATAATGATGGTGTTGGAAGTATAAAACTGAGAAATGTTCCTGGCACTACTTTTAAGGATTTTCATCCAGACTTTGGATCAAATATAATACATCATTTTAGAGTAGGATCAATTTTATCTAATGATCAAATTAGTGAAAAATTAATTATTTATCCAATACCTGCTACAAATGAGATCATTATTGAATTTACATTGGACAACTTTGAAGTTCTTGAAATTTTAGATAACACTGGAAGAGTAATAAAAGAGATAAATTCAATAAACAATAAATCAAAATTAAAAATAGATATAAGTAACTTTTCAAAAGGAGTTTATTTTGTTACTTCTAAGGATAAAAATATACTCAAAAAGTTCATAAAACAGTAGATGAAATATTGTAATTCATTAACAAAATATTCTCGATTTAAAACACGAGAAGTTAAGGTTGGAAATTTAGTGTTTGGAGGGGATAATCCTATCCATATACAATCCATGACTACTACGGATACAATGGATACGCAAGCTACTGTAGCTGAGTCTATAAGAATGATAGAGGCGGGTTGTAAATTAGTAAGAATTACAGCTCCTAGTAAAAAAGAAGCCGAGAATCTACAAGTTATAAAGGATCAGTTAAGAACAAAAGGGTATCATACTCCCATAGTTGCAGATATTCATTATACTCCAAATGCAGCTGAAATTGCAGCTAGAATTGTAGAAAAAGTTAGGGTAAATCCTGGTAATTATGCTGATAAAAAGAAATTTGAGGAGATTGAATATACAGACGAAAGTTATCTTGATGAATTAGAAAGAATAAGAGAAAAATTTACTCCTCTTGTAAGAATCTGTAAAGAGCATGGAACAGCTATGAGAATTGGTACTAATCACGGATCTCTTTCAGATAGAATTTTAAGTAGATATGGAGACACTCCCAAAGGAATGGTAGAATCTGCAATGGAGTTTTTACGTATCTGTAGATCTGAAAATTTCCATAATATAATTCTTTCAATGAAAGCTTCTAACACCAGGGTTATGGTTCAAGCTTATAGATTATTGGTAGCAGAGATGTTAAATGTGGGAATGGACTACCCTTTGCATTTAGGAGTAACAGAAGCTGGAGAAGGTGAAGATGGAAGAATAAAATCTGCAGTTGGAATTGGAACACTTTTAGCTGATGGAATTGGAGATACAATTAGAGTCTCTTTAACAGAAGCTCCCGAATTTGAAATGCCAGTAGCTCAAAAGTTGCTCTCACATTTTGAGGGAGTAGAAGATCATGACTCTATTGAAGAAATAGTAAACAACCCTCTTCATTCTTTTGATTATAAAAAAAGAGAGACAAATACTGTATTAAATATTGGATCAAAAAATGTCCCGATAGTAATGGCTGATTTTTGTTTGAAAAAGAAAATTACACCAGCTTCCTTTTTCGCGTTGGGATATAATTATTCTGTACCTTTAGATAAATGGCATATTTCAGATATGGCAGCCGATTATGTTTTTGTTGGGGATAATGATATAGACTTTGAAATTCCAGGAACACTTGGAGTAATTTACAATTATAAAAATTGGAAGACTCACAAAAAAGGTTACCCTTTTTTTGACGTAGCGCAGTATATGTTAGAAGAGGAGGGGTCGGATAAAATGAATATGATACATGTATGTTTATCGGATTTAAGCAGTAAGTTTTTAGATAAATTAAAGGAGGATAAAACAGCTGTTCTTTTAATTGATACATATAATAAAAATGGTATTGCAGAACAAAGAAAGTTATTTGTACAACTACTAAATATTGGAGTAAAAACCCCCGTAGTAATTGGTAGGTCGTATGGTGACTTGTCGAAAGAGCAATTGCAGCTTTCTGCAAGTGCTGATTTTGGAGCACTATTATTAGACGGTTTAGGTGATGGAATATTTATAGCAGCAGAGAATTGTGGATCTGATCAAATGATTAATTCTTTGGGTTTCGGAATATTGCAAGCAAGTAGAACACGAATATCTAAAACTGAATATATCTCTTGTCCGAGCTGTGGGAGAACTTTGTTTGATTTACAAGAAACAACAGCAAAAATCCGAAAGGAAACAGATCATTTAAAAGGAGTAAAAATAGGAATTATGGGTTGTATTGTAAATGGACCTGGGGAGATGGCAGACGCAGACTATGGTTATGTAGGTACTGGAAAAGGAAAGATTACGTTGTATAAAGAACAGACGATTGTAAAAAGAAACATACCAGAGGATAAGGCTGTTTTTGCGTTAATTAACCTCATAAAACAACATGGTGATTGGGTAGAGAAGAATTAATTAATTTTAATTTTTTCTGCCATTTCTTTTGCCTTTACAACTAATTCAGAGCACTCTTCTGTTCCATAGGATAAGGTAACTCCCATTCTTCTATATATGCGTGAAGTTGGTTTCCCAAATATTTTAAAGTCCGTGTTTTTGTAATTAGCAACTTCTTTTAATCCTGTAAAAGTAGGCCATTTATCGCTTTCATTATCCGCAAGTATCACAGCAGAAGCTCCATTTCTAACTAATGGAATATCCAAAACAGGTATTCCTAAAATAGCTCGAGCATGCAATTCAAATTCTGAAAAGTTTTGTGTCCCTGCGAGTGTCACCATCCCAGTATCGTGAGGTCTTGGGGATAGTTCCGAGAAATACACTCCATCATTTCCTACAAAAAATTCTACTCCCCATATCCCACTTCCCCCAAGTGCTTTTGTTACTTTATTAGCCATTTCTTGTGCCATTTTTAAATGGACATCCTGCATAGTCATAGGCTGCCAACTTTCCTGATAATCTCCTCTCTCTTGTCTGTGTCCTATTGGTGGGCAAAAAAGTGTATTTCCGTTATTTTGTGTGAGTGTAAGTAAGGTGATTTCATAATCAAAATTAATGTACTCTTCAACAATTACCTCCATTAAATCTCCTCTAGAACCTTCCATTGCATAATTCCATGCTTTTTCAATATCTGATTCCGTCTTTATAACCGACTGTCCTTTCCCCGAACTAGACATTAATGGCTTTACTACACATGGTATTCCTGTAAAATTCACACCTATTTTCAACTCTTCAAAAGAAGTTGCATATTTATATTTTGCAGTTTTTACTCCTAAATCTATAGCAGCTAAATCACGAATTGATTTTCTATTCATAGTAAAATTAGCCGCCTTAGCAGATGGAATTACATTATATCCTTGTTCTTCATAGTCGTAAAATCTCTCTGTTCGTATACTTTCTACCTCAGGTACTATATAGTCTGGTTGGTGTTTTTTTACAATTCTATCCAATTCAGCTCCATCTAACATATTAATCACTTCATATTCATGCGCTACTTGCATTGCAGGAGCATTTTTATAATTATCTACAGCAATTACATACTGGCCCAGTCTTTGCATAGCTATTACTAATTCTTTCCCCAGTTCTCCCGAACCTAATAACAGTATTTTATTTCTCATAATGCAAACATATAAATTAAATATTTTTTAATGAACAATATAAATGCCATTGATTTTGCGTTCTCACCCAATTCTGTTTTTTGTATGTTGTTTTGTAATAGATGTCATTTTTTAAATAGTCTGTAAAAAATCGAATGCATTGTAATAATGCGAGAGCCTTGCCTGCAAACAGTAGACATGACTTTTCTTTTTTTGTTAAAACGTTCTCTGTCCCCTCTAAAAAAGCGCTTATTATCAAATTTATAATTTCTTTATCAGCTTTTACATTTTCAAAATCAGAAGATTCTTCTCCAAGTGTATTGCTATATGCTCTGATCATGTCTCCAATATCCGACAAAACAGTACCTGGCATTAACGTATCAAAATCAATTAGGGCTTTTACTTTATTTGTGTTTACATCAAATAAAAAGTTGCTGATTTTCGTATCAAAATGGCAGACTCTTTTTGGTAGAGCCTTATTAAGGCTATCAAACTTTATAAGAGTTTCTTTCTCTTTTAGTATGTTCTCTATCAAAAGAACGGACTCACAAACTCTTTCTTGTTTTGCAGTAGAAATAGCATCTATAAATTGAAAATACCTTTTACTTGCATTATGAAAATCAGGGATTGTCACATGTAAATTCTCAGCATCAAAATCCCGTAAAGAGTAATAAAAATTTCCTAAACATTTTGCTGCTTCATATGAGAGATTTTTATCTATATTTTTTTCAAAACAAACGCTATTTTCAACATATGGAATTAGTCTCCAAACTTTATTTTCTCTCTCAATATATTTGTTATCTATTGGTGCTGGAAAGTGATATGGAAAGGAGCTATCAGAAATTGATTTTTTTATTTTAATAATATTCTCAAGAGTTAAATAATGATTTGTAAATACATTTGTATTAACAGATTGTAAAATGTATTTTTTTATTTTTTTTTCTTTTTCTATCCAAACAACAAAGGTCTGATTTATCAGACCTTTGTTGTTTTCTTCTATTTGTCTAACTTTCCCCTCAGACAAAAATTCAGAGATTATCTGCTGCGCTAGTACTAACTCCATAAATTTTTTGGGTAAATACCTTTTTCAATACATTTGTTTATGGATTCTACCGCCATTGGTTTGTCTTCTTTGTAAGTTACTCCAAACCAATTGTCATTTGTTGGTATTACACGAACATTCATTTGTCCATTTACTATCATATCTGTAATAATATTAGGGATATAATATTCAGCGGTTGGATTATCTGTGTTTTTTCTCATAAAATTATGAAGACCTTTTTCAATTTCTTCAAAAATACTTGGATGAAAGCCCCAATAATTCATAGAAACACTAGAGTTTCTATCGACTTCACCTTCAGCTTCTTCTTTTCCAACATTATAATATACCCCTCCATTCTGTTCCGAGATTTTTGTTCTCTCAATTACTTCTAACAGATTATTATTTTCATCAACTTCACATATCCCTCTATTAACTGTTCCATATTCTGACAAAGTATTGTACAAAGTATATCCAACCATAGCCATCAGTGATGGAGAGCACTCATTTGTTAAAAAATCAGATATAAGCCTGTATGAATCTGCTCCGTAGTAATCATCAGCATTAATTACCGCGAATGGCTCCTGTATTACATCCTTTGCTACTAATACTGCGTGAGAAGTCCCCCATGGTTTACTTCGTTCTACTGTAACAATTCCTTCAAATTTAGGATTTACTTCCTGGTAAACATATTTAATAGTTATTTTATTTTTAAACTTATCAAACCTATCACGAAATGCTT
>CAJXFN010000045.1 GCA_913052655.1 uncultured Flavobacteriales bacterium
GGTTTAGCCATTATTTTGTCCAATGAGTTACATCTCTATTAATTATTTTGGATAATTTCTGAACATCCTCCTTAAAATCACTTTTTAGTTTTTGTCGAGTATTCACATTCATTTCTACGACTTCCTTTGTTGAAATGTTTACCATCTTTTTTCTGAGTGAATATCTAATTTTCTTTGGAATTAAAATTTTTAATAACGACTTAAACCAATTACTTTTCATAAAAATATATTTCATGTATTTATTCCTCCATCTTTTACCTCCAACATTATGTCGCGTTATAAAATCTATATTTTCATCATTAGTCAACCCTAAAAAATCAAATGTTTTAATCATTTCTTTTTCGGTATTATCTCTAAAATCGTCATACAATATAATATGAACATTTTTAAATGAATTTTTAAATGCTCTCACCATTTCAGAATACATACCCATATCTTTATACATAACCATTGGAGTCAGATAAGGGTCGATATCTAATCTATCTTCTTCAATTTCCAAAGCTTTTTCAAAAGTATACTGTTCTTTAAATCCTCTAGAAACATGATGAAATGCAGAATATGCTCTGTCTACAGGATTTCTTAGCATGATTATAATTTTAACATCTTCTCCTAAATATTTCTTTATATTTTTAATAGAATGATTGTAATAATACAAGTATAGTACAGTAGATTCACCGATTGCTTTTTCATCTTTTACAGTATCAAATAAAGAAATATATTCTTCCCAATTCCACACTCCATAATGCAATCTATGCTCTACCAAATCTTTAATGAAAAATCTAGGTTCCTTCACTTTAATACCTTTAATATTATAAGATGGCATAAAAACATCTTGATGTTGATTTAAATAATTATGCAAAGATGAGGTTCCACTTTTAGCGGCTCCCACAATTAAGAAGTTAGGAAGTTTTCTTTTCATCTGCTAATAAATGGAATGTAAAATGTATAAAAACCAAACTTTTGTTTAACAACAAGAACCATACTTATGTTCCAAACTATTAAACTAGACATTGATGCTACAGCCGCTCCATTTATCCCATATAATGGGATAAGAATTAAGTTTAAAACTACATTTAAAATTGCTCCAAGTAAAAGAATTCTTGCATAAATATTTTGATTTCCCGTCATTTGTAAAATGTTTCCAACAGAACCCGAAAAGGAACTAATTAATCTACCGCAAGATAAGAAGATAAATGCAGTTACACCAACTTTAAATTCTTCTCCAAATAACCCTAAAAAAAACTCAGGAAATATAAAAAAAATAATTACTAGGGGTAGAGAAGACCAAAAAATCATTTTTGTTGATTGATGAACAACTTTTTTCAATCCTAACATATCTTTTTTAGCGTACATTTCAGCAAATTTAGGAGAAGCTATACTATTAACAGACATTAGTGTAACAGCAGCAAACATTGATAATTTAAATGCAGTATGATATATGCCTACATCCACTGTAGTCGTCATAGATCCTAACATTAGTTTATCTGTCCATGCCATTATAAACTGAACAGATTGAGCAAACATTAACGGAATGGATATCTTTAAAATCTGAGAATAATTTAAAATCTCTAGTTCTGCTTTTTCTTTTCCAAAAGATTTTTTATTTAAATGATATATAAAAGAGAAAAATGATAAAAGCGAAACAACCAATAATGAAACTAAATATGCATAAATTGGAATCTCATCATCATGAATAAACTGATATATAATTAGAATGGAAACAATTGTAAATAAAGATTGAGACATTCTATAGAAAAATGAAAACTCTGCAATTTTCTTCAATCCTCTTAAACTCTGATAGTGTAACATAAAAAAGGACATTGGTAACACAAAAAATGCATTTAACTTAATATATTCAACTTTTGCGTTAATTAGGTCTGCAATAGGCTGTGCAAGAATATACATAAAAAATGAGGAAATCAGAGAAGAAATTATTAAAATAAATACCACTTTTCTTCTAAATTTTAAAATACTCTTCCATTTGTTCTGAGATGTAAAAGAGGCTATATACCTTATTGAAGTTGTATCTAAGCCAAGTTTGGACAACAGAGTAAAAAGTCTCAAAACAGTAATTGCTAGAATATATTCTCCTAATCCATCCGCTCCAAATAGATGTGCAATTATTAAAGTTAAAAGGTAACCAGTAGCTAATCCTCCAAATCTTAAAAAGAAGGAAAATCCACTTCCTCTTAATAGTTCAGAAAAATCTTTGTCTTTTAGAGCTAATTTTAACTTTTCTTTCATTAGCTTATTTTACCAAGAACCAAGGGTTTAAAAGGTCTTTTTTATTATATTCTACGGGTTTTTCGGAATTAAATTGCAAAACCTGAAATCCAGCCATTCTACAAATAGCATCTCCAGCTCCAGTATCCCACTCCATTGTTGGAGCGTACCTAGGGTAAGAGTCTGCTTTTCCTTCAGCAACCATACATAATTTTAAAGATGAACCTACTGACATTACCTCCACAGCTCCGTGCTCTTGTTTTTTCTGATTAATAAATTCTTCTGTCTCTTTTGACATATGTGACCTTGATCCCACAATTACATATGAATCTCTTTTTGAAAATATAGGTAATGAAATCGATTCTGACATTAAGTTTTCTATATTATCTATACAGTCTTTACATGCAGTTTTTTTGTATGAACCAATACCTTCAAGAGAAAAATATAGATCTTCTTTAACAGGGACATAAATAACACCCATAATCGGATTACCTTTATAAATTAAGGCAATATTTACCGTGAACTCACCATTCCTCTTTATAAACTCCTTAGTTCCATCTAATGGATCTACTAACCAAAAATATTCCCATTCTTTTCTTTCTAAATAAGGAATTTTAGCACCCTCTTCACTTAAAATTGGTAAATTGGTTTTTTTAAGGAAACTGTCAATTACCGCATTACAATTTTTGTCTGCTAAAGTTAAAGGTGATTTATCAGCTTTATGCTCTACAGCAAACTCTGAATCATACACACTCATTATAGCATGACCCCCTTTAATAGAAGCATTTATTGCTATTTTTAATAACTCACTAAAATTCAATCTTTTACTTTTTTATTTTTATTCCTTTTTAAAAATTTTTAATGCACTTGATGTACCAACTCTAGTAGCTCCAGCTTCAATCATTTGTCTAAACTCAGAAAAATTTGACACTCCTCCTGATGCCTTTATTGGTAATTTTCCAGAAACAGAATTCATTAGTTTTACATCATTGATATTTGCTCCAAATCCTCCATAATATCCTGTTGAAGTTTTTACAAAAACTGACTCACAAAAATCTGGGAAATTTTCACTTACAATTTTTGAAATACGTTTCGTAATTCCATTAATTTCATCTTTTGAAAGAGCTCCTGTTTCGATAATCCATTTTACTGTTTTTTTATTTTCATATCCGATCCTGGTTCCTTCAAAAATATCCTTGTCAAATTTTTCGAAACGTTTTTGTTTAAATATATTATAATCTGAAACATAATCAATATCGTCAACTCCTAATTTGATTACTTCTTTTGCTTGCTTAATTTTTTCTTGGGTTGATGAATCTCCAAAAGGAAAATCTATTACAGTTCCAACTAAAACATTTGATTTAGATTTTTTTATTAACTGATTTGCTAAGCTAATATACGTTGGCCGAATCATAACCAACTTAAAATTATGCTCAATTGCCTCATTAACTAAATTCTCAACTATTATCTTATTTTGATCTTCAGATATTAGTGCTTGTTCTGCTGTTTTTAGATAAGTTGAATCTAAATAATCTTCAATTTTCATGTTCCAAAATTTCTCACAAATCTAATAATTTTATACCACATTAGTAACAATTTACTTTTCAGTTATTTTTATTAAATTTGACAACTTAAATTATGAAAGAGGAAAAAGAAAATATATTCACGATTTTTGATGATATTCTTCAAAGAGAAGATAAAGAATCTTTACTACAACAAAGATCAATAGTGATTTGGATGACGGGACTTTCTGGGTCTGGAAAAACAACTGTTGCTAAAGGAGTGGAAAGATATCTACATAATATTGGAATATTAAATCAAATTCTTGATGGGGATAATATTCGGGTAGGAATTAGCAATAATCTCACTTTTTCTTATAAAGATCGAGAAGAGAATATCAGAAGAATTGCTGAAGTAAGCAAGCTGTTTTTGAACTGTGGTATTGTAACTTTAAATTGTTTTGTAAGTCCAACAATTGAGATAAGGAACATTGCTAAAGATATAATTGGAGAGGAAAATTTTATTGAGGTCTATATTAATGCATCATTAGAAAGTTGTGAAGAAAGAGACGTAAAAGGTCTTTATAAGAAGGCAAGAAAAGGAGAGATTAAAGATTTTACTGGAATAAGCGCTCCATTTGAAGCTCCAAAAAATCCTGATATAGAAATAAATACAAATAAACTTTCGATTGATGAATCGATACAGAAAGTTTTAGATTATATTTTACCGATAATTAAAAATAAGTAAAAAAATGAGTTCTTATAATTTAACACACTTAAAGGAATTAGAATCTGAGGCTATTTTTATATTAAGAGAAGTAGCTTCTCAATTTGAAAAGCCTGTAATGCTTTTCTCTGGAGGTAAAGATTCTATAATTATGTTTCATTTAGCAAGAAAAGCATTTTACCCAGGGAAAATTCCTTTTCCATTAATGCATGTGGACACTGGTCACAATTTCCCTGAAACTATTGAATTTAGGGATAGATTAATGGAGGAAACCGGGGAAAATCTTATTGTAAAATATGTACAAGATTCTATAGACAGAGGAACTGCCGTTGAAGAAACAGGTCTAAATCCATCTAGAAATGGACTTCAAACCGTTACCCTCTTAGAGGGATTAGAAGAGGGGAAATATGATTGTGCAATGGGAGGAGCTAGACGTGACGAAGAAAAAGCAAGGGCCAAAGAAAGATTTTTTTCTCATAGAGATGAGTTTGGGCAATGGGATCCAAAAAACCAAAGACCCGAATTATGGAATCTATTTAATGGTAGGAAGAGAATAGGGGAACATTTTAGAGTATTCCCTATCTCAAATTGGACTGAAATGGACGTATGGCAATATATATTACATGAAAAAATTGAATTACCTTCCTTATATTTTTCTCATAAAAGGGAGGTTGTTAATCGTGATGGTGTATTTCTTGGAAAATGTGATTATATCACTCTAAAGGATGGAGAAAAATGGGAGGAGAAAACAGTGAGATGTAGAACTATTGGAGATATGACTTGTACAGGTGTTTCTGAATCAGCAGCTAAAACTCTAGAAGATATTATTGAAGAAGTTGCATCTACAAGAATAACTGAAAGAGGAGGTAGAGCTGATGATAAAAGATCCGAGGCTGCTATGGAAGACAGGAAAAAAGAAGGGTATTTTTAAAAATAAAGAAAATGAGCGAAACGAAAGGATATTTAGATATGGAGTTATTACGCTTCACAACTGCTGGAAGTGTAGACGATGGAAAAAGTACATTAATTGGCAGATTACTGTATGATAGTAAAGCCATCTTTGAAGATCAGATGGATATTTTAGAAGAGACAAGTAAACAACGAGGAGAAGAAGGAATAAATCTTGCACTTTTAACTGACGGCTTAAGATCTGAACGAGAACAAGGAATTACTATTGACGTTGCTTATAGATATTTTGCAACACCAAAAAGAAAATTTATTATTGCTGATACTCCTGGACATATACAGTACACAAGAAATATGGTTACTGGAGCTTCTACTGCAAATCTTGCCATTTTACTTGTAGATGCACGACACGGGGTAATAGAACAAACTAAAAGACATGCTTTTATTGCTTCTCTACTGCAAATACCTCACATTGCAGTTTGTATTAATAAAATGGATTTAGTAAATTATAATAAAGAAGATTATGAGAAAATTAAATCAGATTTTCAAAGATTCTCCTCTAAGTTAGAGATTAAAGATGTTCACTTTATACCAATATCTGCACTTCATGGAGATAATGTTGTAGATAGATCCGAGAATATGGATTGGTACGAAGGATCTACATTAATGCATCTATTAGAAAACATTCATATTGGATCGGATCATAATCACGTAGATTGTAGATTTCCTGTACAATTTGTTATCCGCCCTCAATCAAGAGAATATCCTGATTATAGAGGATACTCTGGTAGAGTTGAAGGAGGAGTATTTAAAGAGGGAGATGAAATTACTGTTTTACCCTCAGGGTTTACTTCAAAAATCAAATCAATTGACACATTTGATGGCCCTATTAAAGAAGCTTTTTCTCCAATGTCAGTTTGTATTACATTAGAAGATGATATAGATATTAGCAGAGGAGACATGTTAGTAAGAGAAAATAATCAGCCAACTGCGGAACAAGATATTAATGTGATGATATGTTGGATGAATGAAAGAAAAATGATTCCTAGGGGAAAATATACTATCAGACATACTACTCAAACTGCTAGATGCATTGTTAAAGATGTAAAATACAAAATGGATATTAATACCTTACATAGAAATGAAGAAGATAAAGAAATTGGACTAAATGATATTGGAAGAATATCGATCAGAACAACTAAACCTCTTTTCTTTGACAGTTATAGAAGAAACAGAAATACTGGTAGTATCATTCTTATAGATGAGGCAACAAATGAAACAGTTGCTGCAGGTATGATTATATAAAACTAATTAACTCTCAAAAAACTACTAGATTTTCAAGTTATTTTTTAAACTAAATTTTTAGGTTATCCTAAGGTACATTTTATGGGAACCGTATATTTTACAGGAACTGGTTTTCCTATTTGTTTTCCTGGGGCAAAAATCGGAAAATCTTCAACAACATCAATACATGCTTTATCAACATGCTTGTCTAATCCTCTCAAAATCTTAACTCTACCTACTGTACCATCCTTCTCTACAACAAATTCTAAAATTACTCTACCCTCTACTCCATTTGCCTTGGCTATCTCAGGATATCTAAAATTTCTTGCGATATACTTCATTATTTCAGTTTGAGTACAGGCTTCATCTTCACAATCACCCCATAATGGCATCTGTTCTACTGAAATAAATGGCTCCGAAAACTCTTCTTCTTCCATATCCATCATTTCATCCTGATCCGTTTCCGCGTCTTCAACATCTAATTCTGTATCTAACTCCTCATCATCTTCTTTAATTTCAATTTCCTCCGGCGCTTCTGGTGGTTTTTCCTCTGGTGGAGGTGGTGGTTTTACTTCTTCTGGTCGAGTGATTTCAATTTCCTCTTCATCTAAAGCATCCATCTCTAAGTCTCCAAAACCATCAATGACTAATCCATCGTAAGACTTATATTCATACGCTCCTATTACAATAAGTAAAGAGATAATTAAACCTATTTGTAAGAAAATACCTTTTTTCTTTTCTAAGTCAACTTTTGGGTTTTTCTTTAATTTCATAATCTTAAGATATTAAGTTTTTATATTCCTCAGCAGAAAGCAAACTGCTTAAGTCCGTATCATCTGAGATAGTGGATTTAATAATCCAACCTTCACCGTATGGTGATGAATTAATTAACTCAGGTGAATCTTCAAGATCTTCATTAAATTCTAACACTTCACCAGCAATTGGCATAAACAAATCAGATACAGTTTTAACAGCTTCTATCGTTCCAAAAACCTCTTCTGCATCTAATAATTCACCCTCAGTGTCAACCTCTACAAATACGATGTCACCAAGTTCACTTTGAGCAAAAGATGTAATTCCAATTGTTGCGATATCACCATCAAACTTTACCCATTCATGATCTTTTGTATATTTTAAATTTTCTGGAATATTCATTTTTAAATTTTTTACAAAAATACAATTTTACATCAGTTATCAAAATTATCCTGCTAAAGTAAATCTTAAACTAAATCCTGCGTTTGTAATAGCTCCAGGATAAGTTGTTGTTATAAATGGATTTGTTATTACTTTATCGTAGAACATCTTTAAATTTAACCTAGAATTTACAACATAATCTGCTGAAAATTTAATACTAATTGTTTGCTGCCCCATTGTTGTCTGCTCGTCATTTTCTACTATTTTTCTAATAACGGTTTCGTTATTTCTTATATTTAAATCTAATTTTAAATCTAGATCTGATGAAATCTTTTTTCCTCTGCCTCCAGAACGAAATCTAAACTCCAAATCTTTTACTCTGTACCCTGTTCCAATAACATACTCACTCCCTTTTATTTCTGTCAATTGATTATTTGACAGAGAGAGGTTTAAAGTTCTATTCTTTTTTATTTCTAATTTCGTAATTAAACTGCTCTTCCAAGTCATATCTAATTTAATTAAGGGAGAAAACTGTTCATTAATTGTAACTTGACCAATTTCGTATCGAGAGAAATAATTTCCTGTATTAGGATTAATACTAGAAGACCATCCTGATCCATTATCTTCATAATCTAAACTACTAGTATAGGAGCCTACAGTATAGGTACTTCTATAAGCGTGTCCCAAACTAAATGTTTGAAATTTCTTCTTTATAAATTTAAGTTGCATTAATCCATCATAATTTATTCTCCAATTTGGAAGTGGAATTAAAGGCATGGAACTTAACGAAACTCCGATAGCATCTTTTCCTGAATACGCAGCTAAAAAGGCTGGTATTAAAACGTCCTGTGAAGCAGCTCCATATCCCTCAGGATATCCTGTTGAATCAATGGTTCCAGAATAATTTGGATTTTGAGATGCAATTCTTCTTGCTATATCATTTCTATAATTTCGAAACTTCTGAAAGATAATAGATTCAGAATTATCATTATCACTTGTAAAAGCGGTTCTCCAAGATATAAAAGATATTGAATATTGACCTTGCTGCATTTCAGAAAAGCTAGCAAACATATTCTCTTCAGATGACCAACGATAATACTCTTGCTGATTCATTGAGTTATTTCTGTTTGCAGTAAATTCTATTCTAAACTTATTAAAAGGCTCTACAGTACTTCTCAATACTAAATTAGTTGATGCATTTCTTTTGTATAAAGTATTAATATTTTCATTTTGCGTAAGCCAACCTTTATTTCCTGCTATAGTAATTAATTCTCTCTGACTTCCTAAAACAAAAGGAATACCAGGGGCAATCTCTCCCCATTGTTGTCCAAAAAAGTTTGCTTCTGGTAAAAATCCAGGAATAAATGTTCCTTTATTCTGAGTAAGATTTACAGAAATATTCTTTACACCTAAAACAGCCCTAGAAACGTGTTTTACAATTACAAATCTATCTTTCTTTTTTTCTTCCTCTTCTTTTTCGTTTTCTTTATTAGTTCTTGAAGCTCTTCCTCTTTGTTTTCTTTTATTTGTAGCAAGTATCTTTTTAAAATATGGCACTTTGTTATATAATGTTGTCATATTTATCTGTCCATTATATTGAATGTTATTGGAGTTTTGGATATTATTTCCTAGATCTGAAAGTGCTAAAGGAGCAGATGTCCAATCAAAATTTGCACTATATCTTGTATTTAAACTCAAGAAGTTAGTTAATGGAATTTTATTTAATGGTAACTGGTAATTTACTGAAACATCATGATGATACATTGTAGGTCTACCACCTTGCCAGAAATTATTCCAAACAGTATCTCTATTTTCTTTAAAATATATATAATCTCTATCCATTCTGCCTTCTGGTTCATCAATACTTGCTTGGTTCCGTGCAGAAAAATCTACTTTTAATGTTCTTGTTAGATCATATTTAAACTCATAGGACTTATTCCAATTGAAATATTTATTATATGTTGGTTCAATCAGCATATAAGAATTATTTACATTTCTTAATAAAGTTACATTATACATTCTATCTAAATCAGTACGAAATGAAAAGGACTTTGGCAAGGTATAAAAATTGATATCCTTGATTAACCTTGCATAAGGTCCTTTACCAATTTTTAATTTTGAAAATGGTTTAATGTTTTTAGGACGAGTATTAAAGTTATAGGTGATTGCTCCTCTATAAGTTTTAGTTCTATTTTGTTCTGTATTAATATTACGTATGAAATCCTCTATCGAAGAGTAGGACACGGTAAAGTTCTCCAAGTCATATAGTTTTGGTGATTTTGTTTTGCCAGAACTTGCCTTGTCATGAGTTGTTAACTTTCTAACATTTGTAAAGTTTATACTATTTCTACTCACATAATCTTGCGCAATATACTTTAAAGAATCTCTTTCATTTTTAGATTCCATTGTTTGTAATGTAGTGTTGAATAAAATATCAGGATCTAAAGGATTGTATTGAGGATTACTTATATGCTCGGAAGAGCTAATATGCATTGGTATTTTTACTCCAAATTTTTCTGGAAAAAACTTACCTAAATCTAAATTAGATGATAAATCATATTGATAATTATCCGATTTTT
>CAJXFN010000046.1 GCA_913052655.1 uncultured Flavobacteriales bacterium
TATTTTACTTAAAACTGAATTTGGAGATGTATATTTCTTTGAGTATAAGAATAATGTTATGTATTCTTATTCAACAAATGATGATTATAATAACATACTAATAAATATGAAGGCAAAAAATAGAAGAGCAGATGAAGACAAAGGAAAGCCTCCTTATCGATATGTTTATTGCTCTGAAGATAGGATGGAGCAATTCGAAAAAGAGATGCGTAATAGAGATTAATTGTTAAATTGGAAATTTTAATAAATGATTAACCCTGAACATATATTATTTTTATTATTAGCCTATCTTACGGGTTCATTTCCTTCAGCTGTGTGGGTTGGAAAAACATTCTATAATAAAGATGTTAGGGAGTATGGTAGTGGAAATGCGGGAGCGACTAATACATTTAGAGTGTTAGGCAAAAGAGCTGGAATTCCAGTTTTATTAATGGATGTTTTTAAAGGATGGGTCTCAGTAAATTATATCATTTTTGTTTCAAATGGTTGCAATCCATTTACAGATGTAGTTTCAGCATCACAATTTGAGATTCAGTTAGCTTTTGGTATAGCGGCAGTTATTGGTCATTTGTTTCCAATTTATACAGGTTTCAGGGGAGGGAAAGGTGTAGCGACATTGCTAGGACTGTTGATCGGCTTAAATCCGTTAGCTGCTATATCTTCAATAACAGTATTTGTTATTGTATTTTTTGTTAGTAAGTATGTTTCATTAGGGTCTATTTTGGCATCTATGGCTTTTCCTTTAGTAGTGTTTTTTGTATTACAAGATAAGGATGTAAATTCATCTTTAGAAATCTTCTCAATTTTTGTGCCAATTTTAACGTTAATAACTCATCAAAAAAATATTGAAAGATTGATTAGGGGAGAAGAAAATAAAGCTAATTTTGGTAAAAAGAAATAAACTATGGACTACACTAAAAAGACGGATGTTAGACAAAAATCTTTGATTTTACTAAATGACGATGTCAATGATTTTGATTATGTTATAGATTGTTTAGTATTAGTATGTAGTCACACTCCTATTCAAGCAGAACAGTCAGTTGTAATTACACACTATAGAGGTAGATGTGTGATAAAAGAAGGTTCGTTTTTAGATTTATTAAATCTTAAGAAAGATTTGACCTTATATGGTCTTGATTTAGAAATTAGATAAGTAAAAATTCTTTAATATTGCTTTAAATATATTTGCTGAAATTTTGGCTCTGTAGCTTAACTGGATAGAGCACCTGACTACGGATCAGGAGGTTAGGGGTTCGAATCCCTTCAGAGTCACTATTTATTTTTTCATTTTAATTTAATGTTGGTTTTTTGAAAAGACCATTGCAATTAATGTAACAGCAACTGCTATAAAACCTATTGAAACTAAAATATTAGCATAAGGATATGAATTGTGTTTTAAAAAGCCTCCAAAACATAATATTGCTATTGAAATTTGATTTAGTTTTTTCATTTTGTTCATTACATTTTTTATACCATTACATTGGATCATAACACGATAAGTACGTTACATCAATATATTCAAATTCACCACTGTAAATATTAAGTTTCCAGGCTTTAACAATTTCTGTGCATTCCCAATTTTCATAATCATAAATTACCACAGCAACAATACCTTCATCCACTTTTCCATCTAAAGCCATATTCGTCATAAATGTTTGGTTTTCTTCTAAAATAATTATACGACTTCCAATAATCTCCCAAATAGGTTGCTGACCATTTCTTCCAATCATCTTTTTCGCTATTACTAAACGTTGGTTATCTTTTCGATAAAAAGTTATAGCTCGTTCCAAAGATTCTGAATTTTCAACCAATTGACCACCATAATATTCCCATTTTTTCAACTTTTTATCTAGTTCACTGTTAGAATATGTGTAGCCAATAAGTTTGTCATACTTACTATCTACAGGATTACAAGATAAAATCATAGTTACAGAAAGTAAAATAAATAGTAGTTTTTTCATTTTAGTTTATTGTTTTAATCCTTTTTACATTTAGTGTTTAATATCTATAGTTATATTTCCTTCTTTATCCCATTTTTTAGTGGATATCTTTATTCCATTATTATAAATACGTTCTTTTTTAAGTTGGCCATTATCATACCATTCTTTATGACTCCCGTGTTCCACTCCATTTTTAAATTCACCTTCAATTTTTTCACCTCTTTGTTCACCATAAACAAATCCTGTATAAGCCTGACCATCAAACAACCATATAATCTTACCGTTTTCGCCTTGCTCCATAGTGAGCCTTTCAGCCTGCATCATTTCCATCATATTAATTCGTGGTAAATTATTTTCTTTTTTTTCATATATAGTATCAACTATTTGCCCAAACCCAATCAAAGGCACACATAGTAAAATCAATAGTAATTTTTTCATTATGGAAGAGTTACATCTCTAATATATATTGCTGGTATGTTAATGTTCTTACTAATTAGAATTTCACTTGTCTTTAAATATATTTCAAATTCAACTTCTGTTCTAATAGTATTATATATTTCTTCTGCAAAATAATTAACAATCACCTCTCTAGTTACCGATCTTACAGTGGGCTTTATTATTTCCTCCAAATAATTCTCTCCTATATTTTTGTGAAAATCACCTATTTTATCAGATATAGGGTGGTGTATAATAGATAAATCTATTTTTATAGAAAGTCCAGTCTTATCTAGTACTTCCATTGTTTCATATGTCTCTGTTTCTTTCACATCATATACTATCATATCTTTCCAGGGAGCAATTGTATGTATACCCGGATTAAATATCTTAACTTCTCCATATTTCGTTTCTATTACACCTTTTTGTCCAGGTTCTATCACAAATGTAAGTTCAGAAATGAAAGAAGCTAATATATTGGTTGATAATGTTAATATTACAGACAAATATAACGATACCCACTTAAATTTAATACTAAACAGAACAGATAAAACCTTATCTTTTGAGAAGAAATATGAAATACCTGTAATTATAGTAGTTATAATTATAGATAAAAAAAGCACTAAAAAAAAGGATCTTATAAAAACATTAGATATTTCAGAATTAAAATTAATAAAAAAGCTTACAACTGCATATGAAACACAAACAAGAAAAGAAAATAAATAATTTCTTTTAATTAGTTTTTTATCAGATATTATATCACTCATAATTCTAAGTTTTTAGTTTGAACAAATGTAATCATATTCAACGTTTTTATCCAAATATTTAGTTGCGTAATAGTTAGCCACTTTTTGATTAATTTAACTTTATTAATCTTTATCTTAATTATAATTTTTGAGTCTTTTTTATGTGTGTTAATCACATTTAAATTTTAGGTGTGATTCTCCTCAAGTTCACTATTTTATTTCATTAAATAGAAAATACTATAATAGCGATTGAAATTACTATGATTTCAGCAATATATTCAGATAATTTAAATTTCATTTTATATTAATTTATAATTTCTTATTGTAAATATATATATAAAATACTTTTTTTGATTTGTAGTCTTATAAAGAAATTAAGAATAACTTGTTAGTAAACAACATAAAGTAGATATAATCTATCATGAAATGGAACGTTTTAATGTTAAATTTGTATTAATCAAAAAATCTTCTATTATGATCAAAAAAATATTTTTTCTATCAGTTATTTTCATTCCATTTATTAGTTATTCTCAATCAGATACTAATTCGCATTTGTTTTTAAAATACAATAAATATAAAGAAATGTATAAAGTAGAATGTGTTGAAGAAAAAATTACTGATAACAGAGGAAATGGATTTGAAGAATTGTATGGAACAAGAAATTTTAGAGTGATTTTACATGGAGTAGCATATCGAGGAGGAGGGAATAATTATTACCATAGGTCAAATAAAAGATCAAACAAAAATCCATTACCTATGGATGGATTAAATAATTTATTAGAAAATGGTTTCTCGACATCAGTATATTTATATAATGTTAATTTCCAAACAGCCCCGAGTTTTCTTACTAATCAACAAAATAAAGATACATTAAAATATTTTCAATTAGGAGGAAATAATTCATCTGAATTAGATAGTATTTTGATGTTTACATATAATTCTATTGTAAATAAAGAAATTGGTCCTGTATATTTACATTGTTGGAATGGTTGGCACCAATCTGGTTTTGTTTCAGCAGTTTTATTAAAACAATTTTGTGGATTTTCTACAGAAACAGCTCTACATTATTGGGAAGATTGTGCAGACAATTGGACAAGAGGATATGATAGAATACGAAATGCAATAAGAGATTTTGAACCTTTAGAAAAATATTCAATCTCTAAAGAAATAAGTGAAGCGATTTGTCCATGTTATGAAGATGAAAGAGCAAATGATGTTCTTAAGGTTCAAAACAATAATGATGAATTAAAATCATTAAAGATAACTGTATTATTCCCTTCAAATGTTTCAGATTTGCCTCCCTCGGTATCTACTTTTTTAGATGAATATGCTGCAATGTTAATAGAGAATAACTATTTGAATATTGAGATTGCAGGTCACACAGATTCAAAGGGAACTAAGGAACATAATTTACAACTTTCAGAAAATAGAGCTAAGAATGTAATGGATTATTTAATATTGCAAGGAGTTGGAGCTGATCAATTAAGTTTTAAGGGTTATGGTGAAGAATTTCCAATAAACGAATGTGAAGATGGTGTATCTTGTTCGCAAGCAAAACACGCTGAAAATAGAAGAATAGAATTCAATATCAAAAATATTCTATTTCAGATAAACTTCCAAAAGAATAGTTCTATAATTAGCTCTGCAGACAAAAAGATACTAAATGATATTTTATTAATTTTAAAATCAGAAGAAAATTTGAAGGTAGAAATTGGAGGCCATGCAGATAAGGGTACAGGAGATGACTTTCTTAATGATAATATTTCAACTTTAAGAGCGGAACGAGTTTATAATTATTTGAAAGAAAATGGTCTTGATATGACTAATATTACATATGTTGGGTATGGTTCTAGAAAAGAGAAGTATGGAGATTATAGAGATAGAAGAATTGAGTTTAAGATAATGAATAATGAATAAAATATTTTTAATATTTTTCATTTTTTTGAGTTTCTTTTCCTATTCTCAGGAAGTAAATTTCTCTCACGATGCGGGTTTTTATGATAGTCCATTTTTTTTAAAAATAAATAATTCAAATTCTAAAGTTTTATACTCATACCAGGATGATTTAAATAAAAGAAGTAAAGTATTTACAGATTCTATATTAATAGATAAAACTACCACGATCTCTTTTGGATTATACCAAGGTGATTCATTGGTAGAGTTAGGTAGTAAAAGCTATTTTGTCAATTTTAAAACCAATTTTAAGGTTGTTTCAATTAGTATTAATAATGACTATCTTTTTGATCATTTTAAGGGGATTTATGTAAAGGGGCCGAGAGCATATTTCGATACTTTATCTAATCACTATCGAAATACAAATTGGGAGAGAAAATGGGAGAGATCTCAATTTGTTGAGGTGTTTAATGAAAAAGGAGATATAATAATTTCTCAGAAAGCGGGATTAAGAATATTCGGTGGAATGACAAAATATTATCCTGAAAAATCGTTAAGATTTATAGCAAGAGATATTTATGGTGATTCAAGATTCAATGCAGATTTATTTGATTGCAGCATTAAAGATTATAAACAATTTATTTTAAGACACTCGGGTAACGATTATAGGAAAACAAGGTTCAAAGATGCATTACTAACCTCTTTAGCTGCTGAATCTGATTTAGATATACAAAAATCTTCTCCAGCACATCTATTTGTGAATTCTGAATATTGGGGAGTGTATAATATTAGAGAGAAAGTTAATAAATATTATATAGATAATAATTATAACTGTGGTACTTTAGGAATAGATATCTTACAGGGATATAAAACAGTTGATGAAGGTTCACCTTCAGATTATATTGATTTATTGAATTTTATTAAAAATAATGATTTAAAAAATGAACAAAATTATAAATATGTTAAAACAAAAATAGATGTAAGAAATTTCATTAACTTCTGGGTACATCAAATATTTTATGCAAATCATGATGTTAGAGGAAATATTAGATTTTGGAAATCTGATTCTTTAGATAACAAGTTCAGATGGATTGTATATGACACAGATTTAGCATTTGGTCCAAGTAGAACAAATAAAAATTTATTAAAAGATTTTACTAGTCCAAGAAAGACAGATTGGTATAATCCAAATTGGGCTACATTCTTATTGAGAAATCTGTTAGAAAATAGTGATTTTAGAAAGGATTTTATACTACAAAGTTCTTTTATTTTAAGCACAACATTAAGTACAAATCATATCAATACTCGAATTGATGAATTTTTCTCAATTTATGATTCAGAAATGAAGATTCATTTTAATGATAGAAAAAAATTTCAGAATTACCAAGGTAACTATAATAAATGGTTGAAATCAATTGATGATTTAAGATATTTTGCAGAGAAACGTGATGAATATTCATTTCAACATTTAGAAAAAAAGTTTAGTTTAGATAAATCATATACTTTAAAAGTAAATGTTTCAAATAATAATGGTAAAGTAATGATTAATAATAACCAATTACAATCTAATAATTTTACGGGTAAATTTTATTTCAATTATGAGATACCAATAAAGATATTGGCAAAACCAGGTTACTACTACACTGGATTTAAAGATACTGTAATTAGTAATTTCAATAAAGATACATTTGAAGTGAACATTGAATTTAAAAAACTCCCTCCATCTAACTCAAAGATAATAATAAATGAAATTGATTATGTAAATGAATCTGTAGAACTATATAATCAAGAGGATACAATAGTCTATTTAAATGGATGGAAACTTATAGATCAAAATAGCAATGTTACTAATTTGGATGATCTTTATTTAAACAAAAATAGCTATCTAGTATTAAATTATTATGATACTATAAAAAAGATAGATACTGTTCGGTATTCTCAATTAAGTTTTAAGTTGTCATCTGTAAATGAGAAGATTTTTTTATTTGATGGTGAAGGTAAAATTGTAGATAGTGTAGTTTATATTCTTGATACAGTTAAATCATCTTATGTTAGAAATATACCAATCGATAATTTTGAAGGAGTTTCATGGAGGTGGGGTAATAGTTATAACTCTACAATTGGGTATCACAATAATCCTTATCAAATTCTTAAGAAAAAACTTGAGGAAAGATTAATTAAAGATCGAAAGAATAAAAGGATGATTTTATATAGTTCAGTTGGAGGAGTTATACTTGTTGCTTTTGTTTTTTTTTATTTAAAATAAAATCTATCTAACAATTGTAATAATAGTGGATTTCCCTTGCTCAAGTTGAGTAATAACAGGGTATTTAGTTTTTGAGTCCACTAATTCAATTCTACTGGTGTTTGGGGGATTTTCACCAACATTGATAGCTTCAATTTTTATTTTGTTTTCTCCCGTTTTTAAGATGTGTTTTACTTTCTTTCGTTTTTTTCTTGTGATATAATCTGATAAAATAGTTTTATCATTAATAGATAGATTAATTTTATCTCCATCCTCAGTGTTTGCGTCCCAGATATAAATTGTTATTATATCAGAATTCCACTGAATATACATGTCTTCTCCTTCTTTAAGTACTTTTGTACTTAGAACTTCTTTTTTTGTTTTTTTAATTTTGCTATCTGTATTTTTTATTTTTTGCTTTACCTCTTGCTTTTCTTTTTCTAGTTTTTTGGTGATTTTTTCTAATCTCTCTTTTTCCATTAAAACTATATCCCCATAAGCGCAAGTATCTCCATTAGTGAATAATCCTACAAAGGTACCTTCATATCTTTTTAGTTGAAATTTCCCTTTTTCTTTTACTGTCATGTTAATATAACAGAATATATTAAGGTCAGCTTCAGATTTAGTAGATAGAACCTGAGTTTCTTTTAATTTATAGGTTTTAGTATTTCTGTTGAAAATTCCACTAATATCAGATTTAGTTTCGTTTTTTCCCCCTTTATCTGTGATGGAAAATCCGTTCACTATGCCTTTTTCCTCAAATATATTTATTTCATAGGCTATCGGATTTCCATTTTTAACACTAATTATTCCACTAAAGCTTTTTTCTTGAATATTTTGAGAATAAATCCAGCATGAGAATAGCGTGAAAATAAAAAATAAAGGATTCTTCATTTTACAAAACTAAGAATAAATACTATATTTGTGAATTATAATTTAAATCTAAAAGTGTGAAAAAAATAATATTATTATTTATGACATTCTTCACTTTTACTACAGTAATTTTTGCTTCCTTTCCGGCAGTCGATACTGAGTATACTGAGTTTGTATCAAACAATCAATCTGAAAGTAAATCTCCTGGCTCAAAAGTAACTGGAGTCTTATTAGGTTTTTTATTAGGACCTGTTGGTGTTTTAATTGCTTATTTAATGGATGACAATGAAATGCTTAGAGCAGCTTGGAAAGGTTTCTTGGTTAGTATGGTTCTTGCATTAGTTATAGTTATATCAATTTTTACTTTTTTAATTAGGGTAGCATCATCAACAACCCTTTACTAATTAAAATCCACGTTCAGATTTAGTTACTATGATTTGTCTAATATTTTAAATTGTATTTTATATATTTGTTTTATTAATCTAAATTTTAATTGTTATGAGAAACTTTTTACTATTTATTATGTTTTTCTTGGGTTCCACTGTGTCAATTTATGCTTCTTTCCCTGTTGTAGAACCACTAGAGCCGCTAGTTTCAGGTAGTCCTGCTAATTTGATGGCGATCCTCTCTTTGGCTTGTGGAATAATTGCTTGGAGTATTTCTTGGTTTTTTGCTATTCCTGGAGTAATTTTCGGATGGTTAGGCACAAGAGGAAAATATAAATACATGGAAGGGAAATGGGTTGCATGGGTTGGATATGGCCTTAATGCATTAGCTATTCTTATAATGGTAACGTGGGCTGCGACTTCCTAACCCTTCTATGTCCATGGTGTTATTTAATAAAAAAAAGAGGTCATATCTATTTGACCTCTTTTTCTTTCTATTAAGTGTAATAGGATCTGTAATATTTAATTACTATGTGTATTGGATATGTAATATTAGATCCAAATAGTAGTATAGGTATAATAATTAATCACTTAAGAAATTAACTTTTCCAATTCAATCCCATTAAATGTTCCAGAACTCATCATAAGTAAGTTCTTATTTTTCCAATTTAGGTTCTTTAAATGATTTTCTAAATCTTCTGAATTATTAAAAACAATCAAGTCTTTCCTTCCAAATGCATCATATACTTGCTCTTTGGTTATGGGTTTTAATCTTTTATGTACGATAGATTCTAGACTAAAGTAGATAATTGCGGAATCTGCTTCATCCATACATCCTTTGTATTGTTTTAAAAAATCCTCATTTAAACTACTGAAAGTGTATAATTCCAAGCAGGCTACTAATTTTCTATTTGTAAATTGTTGCTTCATTGCTGAGGATGTGGCTTTTAACTTTGAAGGTGAGTGAGCAAAGTCTTTGTAAATAGCAGATTCTTGGGTTTGCTTAACTAGTTCTAATCTTTTGCTTGCACCTTTAAATGTAGATATCTGTTTTAGAAAATCTTCTTTTGAGATGCCTAGTTCTTTACAAACTAAAAGAGCTGCATTCATATTTTGTAGATTATGATTTCCAAAAATTAATAACTCGGTATTCTTTACTGATGTGACTCCATTATTAATCTTATGTTCTAAAGTTGAGTATGGAATTAATTTACATTTTGTATGTCCCATTACAAGTTTATTTAACTCCTTATCTTCAGAAAAATAAATTAGAGTTTCTGAAATCATATCCTTAAAAATACGAAATTGATCAACATATATTTCAAATGTAGGAAAGACATTTATATGATCCCAAGCAATCCCACTTAGCACAGCAATATCCGGCTTGTATAAATGAAATTTTGGTCTCCTGTCAATAGCAGAACTTAAATATTCATCTCCTTCTAAAATAATTATAGGAGCATCTGTAAGTTTTACCATAGTTTCAAATCCATCTAGTTGTGCTCCAACCATATAATCACAATCTATTTTAAGATTTTGAAGAACATGTAAGATCATTGAGGTAATAGAGGTTTTCCCATGGCTTCCTCCAATTACTACTCTTATTTTATTTTTAGATTGTTCGTAAATATATTCTGGATATGAATAAATAGGAATGTCTAGTTCTTTCGCTTTAATAAGCTCAGGATTGTCTTCTTGTGCGTGCATACCTAGGATTATAGCGTCTAATTCGGTGGTTATTTTTTCAGGAAACCATCCAATTTCTTTAGGTAATAATCCATATTTTTCTAACCTTTCTTTACTAGGGCTAAAAATAGCGTCATCAGATC
>CAJXFN010000047.1 GCA_913052655.1 uncultured Flavobacteriales bacterium
CGAAAACTTCCTTAATCAAATTGTAAATTCCTGTTATTGATTTTTAAGTGTTACAAGTCACTTTCAATAATCTTGTTATGAATGTTGTTTAAATCATGTTTTACAAAGTCCTCTTTATCTTCATAAAAATGTAAACTTTTATATTTATTATACAACATTGACAACTCTTTAATCATTTGATTATTTCCAAAAATTTTATCATAATTTTCATCCAAATACAAAGAAATAAGTCTTTTTAATCGAAAAATCCAAGGTTCAGAGCCTAAATTTAGTTTATTAGAACCATAAAATTCGTTTGGATTTTTAATTACTTCAAGTGTCTTTTTTTTATAATTTAAAGTAATTTTTAACCTATCTTGAAATATTTTATCTGGTTCCAAATCTTGATACACAAATCTACTACCTCTTTGACCTTCTTCTTTACCCTTAAAGTCTTTATAAAATACTGAATCAGGGTCATCTTCAAGTTCGGTACCATCATCAAAGAACTTCTGAACTATCTGTTTGCTATCTCTCCAGATTTCTTCTAGTTCTGCATCTTCTTCAGAGAACCAATAAATTCCTATATTTTTGCCGTTAAAATCACTTTTTGGATCAATATTTAATATATCACTACCTTTTTTAAATATTTTATAATATGTGATGAACTTTATTTTTTCTTCTAGGTATATTTTTAAAATTTTAATGTCAAAATTTAAGATTGAGATTTCATTCAGTATACTATTAAAAGTTGACGAACAGACATTTTCAATAAAGAAATCATTTTTCTTTCGTAATATTTTGTCAATTTCCAACATGTTATTTAATAAATTTATATCATTATTTATAGACTGGATTTCATCATTTTTATTATTAATTTCATTAAAATATTCTATAACATAATTATTAATAACACTATTAGGGTTTTTATTAATGTATTCTGTTTTCTGTTTTGAGTTTAAATTATGAAATATTCCTTTTTCAAGTTCAAATTTATATTTTTTATACTCAAGAATAACTTGGAAAAAAACCCAGATAATAAATAAAGTAATAGGGAAACTTAATAAAAACCAATAATAGTTTATAAAAGAAAGATATAATAACACAAAATTTATAAAGGTTAATATAAAGAGTTTTATAGGTTTAGTACTTTTTATAAATTCAACTATTGCCATAACATAAATTTATTAATAAATTTTGATAAACAAATCTATTACAGATATAATTAACTTGTTGATAGATTATCGTCATTCAACTAAAGTACCAAGCACAACTAATAACGAGATTATTCCACAACAAATTGAAAAAGTTTTTAGAAAGTTTTTTCTATGAAAGATATATATTATTGCAGCAGGTATAACACCAAATATACCTAAGACTATTATCCCCAAAATTATTTCTCCAATACCTTTTGTATAAGCATCATCTAGTAAAATACTTGCAAGTAAAACAAAAGCTCCGCATATAATAAAAATTACATTATTATTCTCTTCAGAATCTTGTTCAATAGATATTGAAGAGGGGTTTTTTGATGTTGATTGTTTTGAAGGTTCTTGCTGATTTTCTTGTTGTTTTTGATCAATACTTTCAGAGGGATTTGGAGAAGTAGATTGTAACGTTATTATACCATATTCAGCAAGTTTACCATCTAAGTATGCATCACTTACATCTGCACTTGGCTCAAATTTTAAAATAATGTTCATTAATACACCTCTAATTGAACCATATTGATCATAACATGAATTAATAAGCTCGTCTGTAACATCAGTTTGAGGTTGGTAATGTTGATATAAATCTTTTATTAACTTTATTTCTTTTTCTTTCATATGTTTTATTTTTTATGTTCATTCATCGTTAACTGATAGTTATTTAAAATAGCTCCTACTAAAAGATTCAATAATAAAAAGGCGGATATTATATACCAAATAACATGATAAGCTGTTATTACCCAAGATGGTACATGTACTAGGCCTTTGTCGCTAGCTTTGATTAAATTATATCTGATATCTGTCCAGTCTTCGCCTGTTAATATTCTAAATAAAGTAAACATTGTTTCACTCAAATTATAGTATGGATCCGGAGATATTTGTGGCGCATTAGGAACTTCAGTAATATATTCTTGAAGATTTTGATAAGTTTTTGTTTCAGATTCTGGAGATACAGGAAGTTTAAACAAAGTTACTCCGATTATTGCAAATAAATATAGAAAAACAAGAAAGAATAATAAATTATAAAAAAGAGTATTTATTGATTTCCACAAAACATTTACTATGAGTCTTATCTCTTCATTTGTTTTTAACAGCCGGAAAACTCTAAAAACTCTCAGTACTCTAAGCGTAGTAGCTACACTTGCATTAACAAAAATATCTGGAGGTATCAAACAAATCAATACAATAGAAAGATCAAAAACATTCCACCCTGAACCAAAGTATTCCTTTATATTTTTACTAGCTATATATCTAACGATTATTTCTAAAATAAAAATTATTAGCGCAATAAATTGAAAAGATTGAATTAATGTATTTGTAAAATAAGTTTCAACTCCTATTAGTAGACAATTGATTAAAATAACTAAAACAATAAACTGTTCAAATATTTTAGAAGCGACTAATTTTAAACAAATTTTTTTCATTTTGCTGATTTTGTTCAAAAATAGAAATTTATTTTAATTTAAAATCTCTATTGCTTTTTGTATGTAGTTATCCTGTTCAGATAAAACCTTAAAATAAGAATCATTATCCCACAAATTTTTAGAAATACTTGCCTTTAAAAAATTTTTTAAATCCGAAAGTTCTTTATCTCCCATACTCATATCAAAATCTGGGTTTTTGTTTTGTACAAAGGATTTAAATTTTTTCAACAAAATATCTTCATCTAAATCACTTATTTTCTCAACGCTTTCTAAAAACTTCTGTTCTGTCAAACAAAATTCTGTTATCCAATTTTTAGATCTCAATTTGTTAAATATAATATAATTCAAACTACTATCAATAGTAATTATAGAGTCTGGAGTAACTCCCCCTCCTCCAAACACTATTCTTCCCTTTTTGGTAAAATATTTTAAAGAATCTGGAACCTCTTCTTTATTTTGTAAACTCCTAGTATACATCTCTGAATTATACTGCTTGTCACTCATGTCATAAGGCTTTTGAATGCTTCTTCCTGATGGAATATAATATCTTTGGGTAGTAATCCTGACTGCTGATCCATCATTTAATCGTATCTCCTCCTGAACTAATCCTTTTCCAAAAGATCTATTCCCAACTATTATTCCTCTATCTAGATCTTGTATACAACCGGAGACAATTTCAGATGCAGAGGCAGAACCTTCATTTATTAAAACGACTAATTCTATGTCCTTCAATCCTCCTCCAGCATCCGAAAATATTTCTTCTTTACTTCTATACTTGCCCTTAGTATATACTATGAGCTCTCCTTTCTCTAAAAATTCATTACACATAAATATTGCTGAACCCAAATACCCGCCAGGATTGTCTCTTAAATCTAAAACCATTTTTTTCATCCCTGAGAATAATAGTTTATTACTAGCGTTAAAGAACTCTTCATTAGTAGTTGCTGAAAAACGATTAACTTTCACGTATCCAATCTCGTCATTTATCATAAAAGATGCGTCTACGCTATATAATGGAATATCTCCTCTTTTTATGTTGTATTCTAATAGTTCTTTTTCTCCTCTTCTATAAACTTTTACATTTACTTCCGATCCTTTTTCTCCTCTTAATTTTTCAATAACCTGCGAATTAGTTAATCCTACTGAAGCAAAATCTTCTCCATCAACCTCAACAATTCTATCTCCAGAGAGTATTCCTAACTTTTCAGATGGTCCTCCAGAAATAGGAGAAACTACAACCAAACTATCCTTTATTATATTAAACTCTATTCCAACACCACTGAAACTTCCACTCATCTCCTCTTCTATAAAACTTTGTTCTTTTTTAGGAATATATCCAGAATGAGGGTCTAGTTCCTGCATTATAGCAATTAAAATTTCATCTTCATGTTCAGAAATATCAAAACCATCTACATAGTTTTCTTGAATTAATTGCAGTATAGAATCTAATTTGGAATTTTTAGTTGAAGGGTTTTCATTTATGAAAAACTTTCCTAAGAATATTCCAGAAATTAGAATAAGTGAAAAAATAATCGGCAGATAATTCTTATTCATCATCTAATTCACTTATCTCTAGTTTACAAATGTCTACGCCTGCTTCTTTCAAAAAATCTACTCCACTTAAATCTTTATACTCATTTATATATACCAATCTCTTTATCCCTGATTGATGAATCAATTTACTACAATCCTTACAAGGAGACATCGTGAGGTATAAAGTAGCTCCACTACAGTCATGAGTAGAACCCGCTGTTTTTAGGATAGCATTAGCCTCAGCGTGTAATACAAACCAATGTGTTTTTCCATTTTTATCTTCACAACAATTATCAAATCCTGAGGGAGTTCCATTATATCCGTCAGATATAATCATTCTGTTTTTTACGATAATAGCTCCAACCTTTTTCCTCTTACAGTGAGAAAGTTTTGCCCATTCCAAAGCCATTCTCAAATATGCTTTATCATATTTTTTTTGTTTTTGTTCTATCATCTTTAAATATCTTTATACACCATCTTGCTGATATATTTTCCAACAATATCAAACTCAATATTTACTTCATCACCCACCTTTAAATTTTTAAAATTAGTATTTTCAAAAGTATATGGAATAATTGCTACTGAAAATCCTTCATCCTCAGAGTTACAGACAGTTAAACTAACTCCATTTACACAAATAGATCCTTTTTCTACAGTAAAATGTTCCGTTTTTTTGTGCTTAAATCTAAATTTCCAAGAACCACCTTCTTCTTTTATATCTATGCATCTTGCAGTTGTATCTACATGCCCCTGAACTATATGCCCATCTAATCTACCTCCAAGCTGCATACATCTTTCAATATTTATCTCATCACCTAATTTCAATTCAGATAAGTTACTTATCCTTAAAGTTTCTTTTACTGCAGTTACTGTATACTCTTCTTTATTTACCTTTACCACTGTTAAACACACTCCATTATGAGAGATACTTTGGTCGATTTTAAATTCTCTTGCCAATGGGCTAGAGCAACTAATATGTAAGTTCTCACCTTCTTTTTTTAAGACATCTACCCTAGCAATATTCTCAATAATCCCTGTAAACATTTTAATAATCTATTACTTGTTGTTCTAAATTTTCTGGCAATTCTCTAAAATCATATTCCTGATTTCTTAGCTGAGGTTCAAATCCAGCATCTCTAATACATTCTTGTATCTCATTTGAAGTAAAACGGTGTGGAGCTCCTGCAACAGAAACCACATTCTCTTCCAGCATAATAGAGCCCATGTCATTAGCCCCTCCATGTAGGCAAATCTGTGCAGTTTTAGGCCCTACTGTAAGCCAAGATGCCTGAATGTTATTAATATTAGGTAGCATAATTCTACTTATTGCTATAGTTCTGATATATTCATCATCAGAAACAGAATTATTTACTCCTTTAACTCGTTGTAATAAAGTTCCATCATCCATATATGGCCAAGGAATAAAAGCATTAAACCCCCTACTCTCTTGTGGCTTTTCAGACTGAACTTCTCTAATCCAAACTAAATGCTCAAATCTCTCCTCTATAGTTTCTACATGTCCAAACATCATAGTCGCTGAAGTAGTAATGCCTAACTTGTGGGCTTCTCGCATAATATCTAACCAAACTTGGCCAGTACATTTACCGGTACTAATTATTCTTCTAACTCTATCATTCAAAATTTCAGCGCCCGCTCCAGGCAAACTATCCATTCCTGATTCTTTTAAAGCTGTTAAGGCCTCTTTATATGTAATCTTGTCAATTTTACAAATATGAGCTACTTCAGGTGGACCTAAGGCGTGCAACCTTAAATTAGGATAAAGATCTTTTAAATCTTTAAATAGATTACAATAATATTCTAATCCTAAATCTGGGTGATGTCCGCCTTGAATTAGTATCTGATCCCCTCCAAATTTAATGGTTTCATCAATCTTTTTCTTATACTGATTTATTGTAGTTATATATACCTCGGGATGTTTTGGAGGTCTAAAAAAATTACAAAATTTACAATTAGCAACACATGCATTTGTAGTATTCACATTTCTATCTATCTGCCACGTAACAATATTTCCAGGAACCGCTTTTTGACGCAACTCATTTGCGACCCACATTAACTCTGTAGTTGATAGTTTCTCAAATAGAAACTTACCCTCTTCAGCAGATAAGAAATCTCTATTTAATGCTCTTTGTATAAGCTTATGCTTATTCATAAATTTAATTAATTTTGTAGTCCTCAAAAATACTAAATATATGAAAACAATCTTCAAAAAGAAAAAATCATTTTCTGAAAAAGATAATCTGATATTATTAATAAATAAAAAACGAAATTTCTCTGAATTGAATTTTACTAAAAAGGAGTTGGAACATATAAAAAAAGAATTAAAAAATGGAAAAGAAATTGTAACTATCAATCAATACGACAGGCATGTATCTATAGTTTTTCCTAAAACATACAAAAATAAAAACCAACACAATGAAAATATCCGGTTAATTGGAGATAAATTACACAAAACTTTTAGTGAAAAAAAATCAGTTGTAATCTCAGATATAAATAAAAATTCTAAAAATATTTTGCTAATTGCAGAAGGCTTATCTCTTTCAAATTATTCGTTTACCCAACATAAGTCTGAACCAGAAACAAATAGATTAAAAGAAATTTTACTAAACTATGTTTCTGATGAAGAGATCTCGGAATTACAAAATATAATAGATTCCGTTTATCTTACTAAAGATTTAATTAATCAACCGTTTTCTCATCTTACTGCGACAGACCTTGCAAACGAAGCTAAAAAATGTGGAAAGAAAAATGGTATTAAAGTAAGTGTTTTTAATAAAAAGAAGATCGAGAGTCTAAAAATGGGGGGACTACTAGCTGTTAACAAGGGCAGTTTAGACGAACCAACATTCACTATTATGGAATGGAAACCAATAAACGCCAAAAATAAACAGCCTGTTGTATTAGTTGGTAAAGGTGTTGTATATGATACTGGCGGATTAAGTTTAAAGCCTACTGCAAACTCAATGGACTTAATGAAAATAGACATGGGAGGCGCTGGAACAATAATTGGAGCGATTAATGCGATTGCTGCCAATAAACTACCTGTTCATGTAGTGGCCCTAATCCCTGCAACTGACAACAGACCATCAGGAAATGCTTACGCACCTGGTGATGTCATTACAATGTATGATAATACAAAAGTGGAAGTTTTGAATACAGACGCGGAAGGAAGAATGATACTTGCAGATGCTTTGTCTTATGCTAAAAAATATAATCCTGAATTAGTTATTGATTTTGCTACTCTTACCGGTGCGGCAGTCGCAGCTATTGGTCATTACGGATTAGTGAGTATGCATAAAGACTCTGAAAAAGATCACGCAGAACTCAAAAAATCTGGAGAAGAAATGCACGAAAGATTAGCAGAGTTTCCTTTTTGGTCAGATTATGATGAATTAATAAAGTCAGACATAGCTGATATTAAGAACCTAGGAGGTCCTTATGCAGGAGCAATTACTGCTGGTAAATTTTTAGCTCATTTTACAGATTATCCTTGGATTCATATTGACATGCCGGGAGTTTATTCGAAAACAAAATATGGATATAGAGGAAAAGGAGCTACAGGAATGGGGGTAAGATTAGTCTACAATTTTGTAAAAAATAGGTATTATCATGGAACAATTTAGAAAAAAAATAAGAGTTGGTATTTCTATAGGAGATACTAATGGAGTTGGGATGGAGGTGATATTTAAAACTTTTATAGACAAAAGAATGTTGGAGTTCTGTACTCCAGTTGTTTTTGGTTCAACAAAAGTCGCTTCTTATCATAAAAAAGTAAACGAAATTAAAAATTTCAGCTTCAATATAATTGATAATTTTAAAGATGTAAACGACAAACAAGTAAACCTTTTAAATTGCTGGAAGGAAGATGTAGAAATAAAATTAGGAGAATCTACAGTTGAATCTGGTAAATATGCGTTTATATCCTTGGAAAAAGCGAAAGAATCATTAAAAAACAATGATATAGATGTATTAATAACGGCTCCTATTAATAAATCATCAATACAAAAAAAACAAAATGACTTTGTCGGTCACACTGAGTACTTAGAACAAAATTTCAATGGAAAAGCAGTTATGATGATGATAAGTGATAACATGAAAATAGCTTTTGTAACCTCTCATGTTCCATTATCTGAAGTTCCAAAATTACTAACAAAAGAAAAAATTATAGAAAAATTAAAAAGTGTAAACACTACTCTTATACAAGACTTTGGAATTCGAAAACCTAAGATTGCGGTTATTGGACTAAATCCTCACGCTGGAGAAGATAGCATGCTTGGCAATGAAGAAGAAGAAATAATTATTCCTGCGATACAAAAATCAAAAGAAGTTAATAATATACTTGCTTTTGGACCATATCCAGCAGACAGCTTCTTTATACCAAGTAATTTAAATCGATTTGATGCTATATTATCAATGTATCACGATCAAGGTCTAACTCCTTTTAAAACTCTGTCCTTTTCTGAGGGAGTAAATTATACTTCTGGACTAAATATTGTAAGAACTTCTCCGGTTCATGGAACTGGCTATGAAATTGCTGGTAAAAATATTGCCAATGAACAATCTTTCCGAAAATCTGTATTTGTTGCTTGTGAGATTCTTAAAAAAAGAAGGGCTTATATTTCTTTAAAAGAAAACTCGTTAAACCCCCAAAAATCAGAAGATTAGAATTTATAGCATCATTTGTTAAAAAATAGTATATTTGCGAACTATTAAAAAATTGAATAGATGCCCAATTATAATATCCGAATTTCAGGTATTAAAGATGGAAATCACGAGTATTTTTTTAATATTAATGAAAAGTTCTTTGAATCATTTGTCGGGTCTGAGGTAACAAATTGTGTTATCAAAGTTAATTGTAATTTATTCAAAGATGGAAATAAGCTAAAATTATTTTTACATGTTGAGGGAAATATTTTAAATTTTAATTGCGATTTATGTGCGGGATCTATTAATCTATCGATTGTAAATTCAATAGATGTTTTGTTACAGGAGACTGAATCCGAAATGGAAGATACAGATGAAATAATCTATATACAATCTAATCAAAGTCATATAGATATTTCACAATTAATTTATGAGACTATTATTTTATCTATCCCTTCTAAAATTGAACATAGTGGAGTAGAAAACGACATTTGCGACAAAGAAATGATGGTATTATTAGATAAATATGCCGAGAAAAAAGAAATAAATGACCCTAGATGGGGAGATTTAAATAAACTTAAAGATTTAATATAAAATAAAATGGCACATCCAAAAAGAAAAATCTCAAAAACTAGAAGAGATAAAAGAAGAACTCATTATAAGGCATCAGAACAAACAATTAAAGTTTGTAAGGAAACAGGTGAGTCTCACTTGTATCATAGAGCCTACGAAAGCGAAGGTAAAATTTACTACAAGGGAAAATTGTTTTCTGACTCATAACTTATTTTATAGTTTTTAACTATAAATTTTATATGAGAATCGGAATAGATATTATGGGGGGAGATTTTGCTCCTCAGAAAACTGTGCATGGAGCAATATTAGCACAGAAAGAATTACCTGAGGGAACAGAAATTGTTCTATTTGGTAATAAAAACAATATCCTTACTGAATTAAAATCCCATAATTTTTCGGAAAATTTTTTTGATATTGTTGATTGCAGACAAGTAATTGACATGGGAGAACATGCTGTAAAAGCATTAAAACAAAAACCTAAGTCAAGTATTTCTGTTGGATTTCATTATTTATCTAGTGGAAAAATAGACGGATTTGCGTCTGCAGGTAATACAGGAGCTATGCTTGCTGGTGGGTTTTTCTCTGTCAAATCAATAAGTGGAGTTTTGAGACCTTGTATTTCTACTATTATTCCAAAAGAAAATGGTGGAGTAGGTATTCTTCTAGATGTGGGAGCAAATGCTGATTGTAAACCAGATGTATT
>CAJXFN010000048.1 GCA_913052655.1 uncultured Flavobacteriales bacterium
CATATCCCTGGGTTTCTTTTCTTAAATATGGGCGTAAATCCCAATAATTATTTATCTCTTTCTTCGCAATTAATCTTTTTAAATATCCTGGACCCCCATTGTAAGCCGCTAAAACTAAGTTCCAATCTCCGAATATTTTATATAAGACCACAAAGTATTCACATGCAGCAATTGTAGATTTTAGTGGGTCCTGCCTTTCATCAATATAAGAAGTGACGTCTAATCCATACTCTTTTCCTGTTAAATACATAAATTGCCAAAGTCCAGTTGCTCCAGACTTACTTCTTGCCTTAGGGTTCAATGCCGACTCAACAATAGCTAGATATTTTAACTCTAATGGTATTTGAAATTTATCTAACTGCTGTTCTATCATTGGAAAATAATAAGATGAAACGCCTAACATTCTGCTAATTAGCTTTACATCTCTTCCTAAGTACCTATTGATATAAAATTGAGTGTATTTGTTGTATGAAAACTCCATGGGTGAATGAGCATCTAGTTTTCTTAATCTATCATAGATTAACTTTTCTTCTAAAGAAAAAGGGGGGGTCTCTTCCGAATTTACTTTAGTCTCATGATATATCACTGATATGGAATCTTGAACAATTGTTTTAGTGTCTAGCGCAATAGAAACACTTGAGTCAACTAAATATGATTCATTAATTTCTTCAATTTTGATAGTATCTATTTGAGAAAGTGATACATTTAAATTTGTTAATGTAAATATGATGAATAATAAAATCTTTCTACCGACCATCTACAGTGTGTGCTTTCATTAATTCTGAAGAAAATGACAATAATTTTCCCTCTGAGAACTTTTCAGATAATAGTTGTAAGCCAAAAGGCATTCCATTAGAATGTTTATATAGAGGGAGAGAAATTGCCGGGTTTCCGGTAATATTTGCATGTACAGTAAAAATGTCTTCTAGGTACATTACTGTGGGGTCTGTTTGCTTCTGACCAATATTGAATGCAGTATGAGGTGTAGTAGGGCTTAAAATAAAGTCAAACTCTTTTAATATCTCATTTGTTTTATCTTGAACAACTCTTCTTACTTGTTGTGATTTCTTGTAATAAGCATCTTTGTATCCAGCGCTTAAAACAAATGTGCCCAACATAATCCTTCTTTTTACCTCTTCTCCAAAAGCTTCAGTTCTAGTATTTATATATGTCTCCTCTAAATTTTTAGGGTGTTCCGTTCTATAACCATAATGAACACCATCAAATCTAGCTAAATTAGATGAAGCCTCAGCGGTTGTTAATACATAATAAGTTGGAACTAAAAAATCTAGATAGGGAAATGAGACATAATCTAATTCATGCCCTTCTTGTTTTAGTTTTTCTATAGTTTGTTCAATACTTTTCTTAATTTCATTGTCTAAACCGTCTCGTTCTAAACAATCTGATAAAACCGCTATCTTTCTTTTTTCTTTAGTCTTAAAAAAGGTGTAATTATCTACTTTTCTTGAAGATGAAGTGCTGTCATTTTTATCTTTTCCAGCTATAACCTCTAAAACAAGTGCTGTGTCCTCTATATTGTTAGCTAAGGGTCCGATCTGATCAAAAGATGAGGCGTAAGCGATTAGGCCATTTCTAGAGACTCGTGAATATGTTGGTTTAAGACCAACAACACCGCAAAAGGCTGCGGGCTGCCTGATGGATCCCCCTGTATCAGAACCTAATGCTACCAAACACATTTTCGCCGCAACCGCTGATGAAGATCCACCAGATGAGCCTCCTGGAACCTTGCTTGTGTCAAGGGGGTTTCTCACTGCTCCATAAACAGAGTTTTCACTTGCGCTACCCATAGCAAATTCATCACAATTTAATGTGCCAATAATTATTGCATCTTCTTTAATTAATCTCTCGACAACGGTAGCGTTATATAACGATTTAAACCCTTTTAATATTTTTGATGAGGCTGTAACCCTGTGGTTTTTAATACAGATATTATCTTTAATTCCGATTACCATTCCAGCTAATTTCCCCTCGTTGCCATCTAATATCTTTTGATCTATTTCTCTAGCTTTATGCAAAGCTTCTTCAGAAAAAACCTCTACAAACGCATTTATTTCGGGGTTTTTTTCTGAGATATTTTTTAAATATCTCTGCACAATTTTATAGCAAGTTGTTTCCTTGCTCTTAATTGCGTTTACAGTGTCTCCGTAAGAGTTGTAGATTTTCAAATTAGAAGTTTTATAGAGATTAATTATCGTCTTTCTCCTCTATTTCTTTGTTAGGGTCGTTCTTAGCTTCTTTAAACTCTTTCAGCCCCTTTCCAAGTCCCCTCATTAGTTCTGGTATTTTTTTACCTCCAAACATTAACAAAACTACCAAAACAATTAAAACAATCTGCCAAGGCCCTATAGCGACCAATAATGTTGAGTTCATAATTTAATTTTTATGCAAATTTATACAATTTTAGATTATTTAGCCTTGTAAAGCCATTTAACTGGGTTTTGAGGCTCCTTGCCCTTCCATATTTCAAAATGAAGCTCTGTGCCACCACTAGATTCTGTGGTAATAACTGTTCCTATATTTTGCTTTGAAATTACTTTTTCTCCTGTTGTTACAACAACATCCTTTAATCCAGAATAAACAGTAAAATATCCACCATGGCTTACCAATACAGCCTTTCCTTTTCCTTTTATATAAAATATTCTTGAAACTTTTCCATCAAAAACAACTCTTGCCGACTGACCCTCATCAGTTTCAAAGTCTATACCATTATTCTTTGTTTCAACACCAGATACATGCTTGTTTTTGTGTATCCCATATCTTTCTGTAATTTTAGCTTTAGATAACGGCCATGGCAATTTACCTTTATTTAATTCAAATTTGGTAGATAACTCTAACGCTTCTGGAGTTAGAGGTAATCCAAAGTTGTTTTTTTCTGCCTCTTCTCTTGCTTTTCTAATTTCTTCCTCTATTATACTTTTTATCTGCTTCTCAATTTCTTGAGCTTGTTTCTTTTGTTGATTTAGTTGATCTCTGTAAAATTGTTCGTCTTTTTTAATTTTGGAAACAATTTTTTCCTTTTGTTGCTTCTCTATTTCTAAGATTTTTTTTTGGTTTGTTTGCTCAACAAACAGCTGTTCTTTCGCATTTTTTTCAGAAATTAAGTCCCTTTTTTGACGAGTTAATTCTTCATTTGTGCCTATCAATTCATTTTTTATTCTTTCAATTTTCTTAATCTGATTTAACCTATGTATAGTCAGTTGTTTTAGATATTGTTTACGTTTGTACAGTTGATTCAGATCAGAAGAAGATATTAGAAAATAACTTTCGTTATAAGTGTTTTTCCAAATATAAGTCTGATAAATTAATTTTGAATAAACTTCTTTAGAAAAGATAATCTCTTTCTCCTTTTGAATAATTTCAATTTGAGACTTTTTAATACTTCTCTCAATAAGTTTAATACTTATGTTTTTAGAGTTTATTGTGTTTTCTAAATTAACTAATAGTTTTTTTTGTTGATTAATTTTTCTGTTTGATAATTTTAGTTGAGACAATGCCGAGTTTTTCTTTTTCTTTTCTTTATTAAGTTTTTTATTTATTTCTTTGATATTATTTTCTATTTTCTCTTTTTCTTTTTGTAGTTGCGTTTTACTCTGGGAAAATAAAGAGACAGAGCTAATAATAAAGACAAATAACAAAAAAATTCTAATCTGATTTGACATAAGAAGATGGAATTTTAAAACTTAAGGATGATTTTTTGTTAAATACGATTTTTGAAAAATCTATACTAGATGCAAAGTTTTCACTAGAAATTACTTTTATGTCTATATTTTTAGGGTAATAAGACTTCACCTCATCAAAATAGTTGTGGTTATTAAAATTAATTGTAAGTTGATGACTGTTTTGGTTTGAAACATTCATTTTTTCAATTCTAAAAAATTTTCCAATAGTATATGTAGTATTATCAGAACTTAAAATATATTTTCCTTCTTTATTAAACGAAAGTTCTAATTCCTGATTTGTAATATCAGGAGATGAAAATAATATCTGCTGAAATTGAAAGAAATTTATATCCGTTTTCACTACTTCTTTTAAATGAGAGATCGGTTTGATAAAATACGTTTTGTCCATTCTGCTCATAAAATAAATAGAGTCCGGTGTTATAATAGACCTTAAAAGTTCAATTCCTAATGGAGCTTTTAAAGAAATCCAAATAACACTATCTTTTTTAATTCGAATATTAGCATTAACAACTGTATTTTTCCCTTCTTTCTCTATGTTTATTTTTGAGTTTATTGAAAGCCAGTTGGGCGCGATATTTGACTCGTTTACTTTTGTTATAATATTGTTTTTGCTAGTAATATTTTCAATTTCTAACGCATCTTTTTTTAACAAGCCACAAGATGAAAACCCTAAACCTATAAGGACTATTAAGATATATTTATTCATCTTCAAGCTCTTTAGCTTTTAGTTTATATTTTTCAGCTTCTTCCACTTCTCCTAATTCTATAAGAATATCTGACATGTGATTATAAAATGTCTTACTTTCACCAAGTTCAATTGCTTGAAGCATAAATGTTTTAGCGGAGGCATAGTCTTTCAGCTTGTACAAGATCCAAGCATAAGTATCTAAGTAATTTGCTTCTTTAGGAAACAACTCAATGGTTTTTTCCGACATTTTTTTTGCTTTTTCTAATTTTTCCCCTCTTAAAGAAAGGTAATACGCGTAGTTGTTTAAAACCATAACGTTTTCTGGTAAATACTCTAGCGATTTTTCATATGATTTATCAGAGTTTTCATACTCTTTTATCTCATTATAAGAATTGCCTAAAACAGAGTACATTTCTGATGATAGGGTGGGATTATCGACAACAAAATTAACTCCAATATTTATAGATTCAATAGCTTTATGATACTCTTCAGTAAAATAATAAGACAGGGCGTTTAGATAATAAAATGTCGGGTTTGTAGGAAAAAGTTCTATTGCTATTTCTGAGTCTATAATAAGATCATCTGTCATGTTTTTTTGTAATTCTAAGAAAAGTAGGTCTAACCAAGCGTCTTGTTGGTTTTGATTTATTTGAACAACTTTTTTATAGTGAATTATGGATTTTTCTAAATTATTGGTTGATCTAAGTAAATCCGCATAGATATAATTACTCATTTCATCGTCAGGATGAGTTTCTACTAATATTTCACAAAGCTCCACAACAAAATTTAAGCTAGAAGAGTCTCTCTCAAAAACCTGGGTCAACAGTGGCACTATCTTTCTAATTTTAGTTTGAGCATCTAACTTTTTCGATTTAAAAGCAAGTTTTAGTTCTTTTTGATAATCATTTATGTTTCCATTTTGGAAATAAAAATCTGATAGGGTTAAATGAATTCCCGCGGCACTAGGGTTTAGCTCAGATAGTTTTTTCAAAACTTCAAATGCTTTTTCAAAATTGTTGTCCAAAACATAACAATCAGACAACATTTCATAAGCCTGAATGTCATATGGGTTTTCCTCTAAAAACAACTCTAATTCTCTTGCTGCATTTTTTAAATCCTCTAACTCAAGGTATATCTTATATTTTTGAGTGCTTGTATAAAAATTAATTCCTTTCAAACCCTCCAAAGAATTATAAGTTTTTATAGCAGACTTTAAATCGTTATTATAAATATAACATAGAGCTAGTTCTATGTAATAACTTTCATTATTTACTTCTTGTTTTATTAAGTTTTTATAAACCTTTATTGATTCATAAAACTTCTTATTTGAGAATAAATTTTCCGCATAAAAAATAGCGTACCATTTGTTTTTTGGGTTTAAATCATATGCTGTCCCCGCATATTTTAAACTTTCTGAAAATTTTTCTTGGTAAGAATAAATTTTGGAGATCTCATAATATGCTGCCGCTCGTTTTCTGTCTAGTTTAATACATTTTTCGAAAAAATTAATTGCTTGGCTATAGTTTTCTAATGCTTTTTGTTTTAAAGCGGAGTAGAAGTAATTTTTATACTGATATTCATGTTTACCTCGCTGTTCTTCAAGATGTTTCTGGGTTGGAATATCAAAAAAAGATTTATTCTGAGCACTTAAAAATAAAATGCAAAGATTAAAAATTAAAAATATGAGTAGTGTTTTTTTCACGTTATTATTTTATTCCTGTGCTTCCAAATCCTCCAGCCCCTCGCGATGTCTCTTCTAAAGCTTCGGCCTCTACCCATTCTGCTTGTTCGTATTTTGCAACAACCATTTGAGCAATTCTTTCTCCATCTTCAATAGTAAATTGTTCTGAAGATAAATTAATCAGGATTACACCTACTTCTCCTCTATAATCCGCGTCTATAGTGCCTGGTGAATTAAGAACTGTTACACCTTTTTTTAAGGCTAAACCACTTCTTGGTCGAACCTGAGCCTCGTAACCAGTAGGAAGTTGTATGTAAATTCCTGTTTTTACAATTGTTCTTTCAAGAGGTTTTAGAATAATTGGGGATTCAAGGTTTGCTCTTAAGTCCATTCCTGCAGATGCGTCTGTGGCATAATGGGGCAGTTTATGTTTTGATTTATTTACTACAATTACATTCATGTTTTTTAATCAAATAATTTAGGGCTTGAAATTACTGCTTTTTTAGGTTTTTCTAATATAAATACTATGAATATAAATAGTAGTATAAATGTGAGTTTAATAATAGTGCCTAAATTAAACAATATACTTGTAAAAAATAATATTGCCGTCAAACATAAATAAAAGAATATTCTTTGTATTGGATAAGGAATTCTATAGTGTCGTCTACCCAAATAGAACGATGTAATTGACATACAGAAATAACAAGCTAGAGTTGCCCAAGCAGAACCGACAAAACCTAAAACCGGAATAAGTAAAAAATTGAGGAATACGGTGATTAACGCCCCAAAAATAGACAAATAAGCTCCATATTTAGTTTTTTCAGAAAGTTTATACCACACTGACAAATTGTAATAAATTCCTAAAAATAAATTAGCTGCTAACAAAATAGATACGGTAACAAAACCTCTGTCATCATGATAACTATTCCCTAAAAAGATGATTATAAAATCATACAACATAGTAACCACTAAAAATATAAAAGACGTGATTATAACAAAAAACTTCATTACTACAGCGTATACATGTCTTGAATTCTTCTCTTTTTCTTGAGCAAAGAAAAATGGTTCTGCTGCAAAACGAAACGTTTGTATAAAAAGAACTATTAAAATAGATAGTTTATAAAAAGCTCCATACAAACCTATTTCTGCTGAAACATTTAAATTTTGAGGTAATAAATGTTTTAAAAGTATCCTATCAATAGTTTCATTGGTCATTCCCGCTAACCCCGCTATTAATAAAGGAAAAGCGTAAATCATCATTTTCCTCCACAATGATTTTTCAAAGATCCAAACAGATTTTATCATCTCTGGGAGCAACATGATAAATGTAACAATACTTGCTATTAAATTTGCAATAAAAATATATCCAATACCATAACTTTCATAGTAAATAGAGTTTACAAAATCTGCAGAAGACAACCCTTTCTCTATTGCGTATGGACAGTAAATAATAAAAAACAGGTTTAAACCAATATTGACAAAGATGTTTAATAACCTTATCAACGCAAATCTTGTTGCATTATTTTTTTCTCTCAATTTAGCAAATGAAATAGCGGACACAGCGTCTAAACCAATTATAAGTGCAAAAATCCTTACATAGTCTGCGTTATTTGGATATTGAAGCCAATTTGATATTGGTTGGGCTGAACAAAAAATTATAAGTATAAAAATACTAGAAGAAATCAACAACGAAATTAAAGCGGTGCTATATACAGTTCTTTTGTTTGATACTTTTTGTGAATATCTAAAAAAAGCTGTTTCAATTCCATATGTAAGTATAACTACTAAAAAAGCTACATATGCGTATAATTCTGTTACTATTCCATATTCTTCTGGTAAAAAATAACGGGTATAAAGAGGAACGAGTAAATAGTTAAGTAGTCTACCAACAACACTACTTAAACCATAAATTACAGTTTGTCCCGCTAATTTTTTAAGTGGATTCAATTAAAATTTGCTTTTCTTTTTTCTAAAAATGCTGTTGTACCCTCTATAAATTCATCTGTTCCGAAACATTTTCCAAATTCTGTTTTCTCTACCTCATAACCATCAACACCGTCAATAAAACCAGCATTTACTGATTTGATAGCGGAAGAAATTGCTTTTGGAGAATTTCTACATATTTTAATGGCAATTTTTTCACAAATCGACATCAATTCTAATTGTTCACACGTCGTGTTTACTAACCCCCATTGCAAAGCTTCTTCTGCAGATATCATTCCAGCGGTTGATATTAGTTCTATAGCTTTCCCTTTTCCTACAAGATTTGCAAGTCGTTGAGTGCCACCATATCCAGGGATAACCCCTAAAGAAACCTCGGGTAATCCCATTTTAGCATTTGTTGATGCAACCCTAATATGACAAGACATTGCTAACTCCAACCCCCCTCCAAGAGCAAATCCATTAATGGCTGCAATGGTTGGTTTAGAGCAATTTTCTAGTAAATCAAACAATATTTCTTGTCCCTTTCTCGCTAAGTTTTCTCCTTGAATAGTATTAAAGCCTGCAAATTCTTTAATGTCCGCGCCGGCCACAAAAGCCTTTTCTCCGCCGCCTGTTAATATAATACATCTTACTTCATTGTTTTTTTCAGAGTACGTGATTGCAGTATTTAACTCTGTTATTGTCTCCGAGTTTAAAGCGTTTAATTGCTTTGGTCTGTTAATAGTTATATAAGATATACTATTGGATGTCTTTACTAAAATATTATTAAATTCCATTGTTATATTTGTTTATACAAATATAATGTTTCAGATATATGTTGAATTAAAAAAACCTCTATATTCTAGAGGTTTTTTAACAACTTAATCTTAAGTTTTCTTATCCGTTTAAAGCTTCTGCTCCACCAACAATTTCTAGGATTTCTCCTGTAATTGCTGCTTGACGCGCCTTATTGTAAGATAATGTCAATTCTTTTTTAAGTTCTCCAGCATTGTCTGTAGCTTTATGCATTGCGGTCATTCTTGCTCCATGTTCAGATGCGTGTGAGTCCAAAACCGCTTTAAAAAGTTGTGTTTTTAAAGATTTTGGTATTAAACTCTCAACAATATCTTTTTGATTTGGCTCAAAAATATAATCCCCAGCAGGAGTGTTAGACTCTTCTGATGATTCAACCGGTAAAAACTGTTCATTCATTACGATTTGGGTTGCCGCATTTTTAAATTGGTTATACAACAACACTACTTTATCATACTCATCATTTATAAAGAGATCCATTAAAGACTGAGCTATTTCTGAGGTATTCTTATAAGTTAAATCCGAATATAAATCATCATGTGTTGAAATAACGTTATAAGAATTTTTAGTAAAATACTCTGAAGATTTTTTTCCAATCGACAGAAATTCTACCTCAACATCCAGATATTCACCCTCTATTAAAGATTTGGCTTTTTTAATTATGTTTGCATTGAATCCGCCACACAGCCCCCTATTAGAAGTTATGGTGACAAATAAAACTTTTTTTAACTCTCTATTCTTAGTGTAAACACCTCCCTCTGAACTATCTAATGTTGAGCTCAAACTTGAAAGCAATTCTGTAAGTTTATTTGCATAAGGTCTCATTTGGGTTATCGCGTCTTGAGCTCTTTTTAATTTAGCGGCAGACACCATCTTCATTGCGGAGGTTATCTGCATTGTAGACCCTACAGAGGTGATTCTAGAACGTATTTCTTTTAAGTTCGCCATAATTATTTAGCGTATTTCTGAGAAAGATCCGCAGCCACCCCCTCAATTATAGATTTAATTTCATCTGTTAATTTCCCAGCAGCTAAAGCGTCTAAAGTGTCTTGATGTTTTTCATGCATGAAAGAAATGAACTCTGTTTCAAATTCTTTAATTTTTTCAACAGGAACATTCATTAACAATCCGTTTGTTCCACAATAAATTATAGCAGCTTGTTCCTCAACTCTTAATGGGGAATACTGTCCCTGTTTTAATATTTCAACATTTCTTTTACCTTTTTCAATTACAGCTGTTGTGGCGGCATCAAGAT
>CAJXFN010000049.1 GCA_913052655.1 uncultured Flavobacteriales bacterium
ACAGAATTTAAAAGATCAACAGCATGTTTTTCTTTGTTTACCCATTCGTTTAATTGGTTTTCGTAAGATGTAGACATGTAAGTATTTTTTTAGTTTTTGTATTTGTTTACAAAAATAGTGTTTATGATTAATAGATATAGCATATAATCTGTATTTTTACATTAAATTTTTTTAATGATTATTGATTTTTATAAGTTTCAAGGAACGGGAAACGACTTTATTTTAATAGATGATAGAGAGGAGTTGTTTGACACTGAAGATAGTCTTTTAATAAAATCATTGTGTGAAAGAAGATTTGGCATAGGTGCAGATGGTTTAATTTTATTGAGAAATCATACGGATTTTATTTTTGAAATGATATTTTTTAATTCTACTGGAGAAAGATCTACTTTTTGCGGAAATGGAGGTAGGTGTATTCTTGCTTTTGCTCATTATTTGAAACTATTTGATAAAGAGTGTAAATTTATGGCCTATGACGGTGTACATGAAGGAATTATGAATAATGGGATTATTTCTATGAAAATGTCAGATGTTCAAAAAGTAGATGTTCGAGAAGATTCTGTAGTTTTAGACACTGGATCTCCTCATTTGGTAAAGATCGTTGAAAATGTAAAAACAGTAAATGTTTTAAACAAAGGAAAAAAAATAAGATTTTCTAAAGAGTTTGGTGACTATGGTATAAATGTAAATTTCGTAGATTTATTAGATGGAGTTTCTATCAGAACCTATGAAAGAGGAGATGAGATGGAATCTCTTTCTTGTGGTACCGGAAGTGTTGCTACTGCTATCGCTCTTTATGAAATAGGAAAATTAGATGATACTAATTTAATTCTTAAAACGACCGGTGGAGAATTAACCGTTTCTTTTAATTATGATGAAAAAAAATATACAAATATTTGGCTTTCTGGTGAAGCCTCAATGGTTTACGCAGGAGAGTTTGAATGTTAGTTGGTGAAAATATATCTCTTAGATCTTTAATTGATTCAGATTTAGATTTTTTAGAAAAGATTGAAAATAATGATTCTTTATGGCAATACGGTAGTGAACAAAAAATTTATACTAGAGAAGAGCTAAAATTCTATATCCAAAATTCCGATACACCTCTTCAAATAGCAAAACAATACAGATATGTAATAGATTATAAAACCAATCCTGTAGGTTTTATAGATTTATTTAATTTCAAAGAGAAAGAAGTCTCTGTAGGAATAATAGTTGACGAAGAATATCAAAACAAAGGCTTTGCAAAAGAGTCTTTATTTCTATTGTCTAATTATTGTTTCAATTATCTTGATATAACACAATTAAAATGTTGTGTTGATGTTTCAAATAAAAAAAGTAATTACTTGTTTTTGAGTTCTGGTTTTAAGTTTACTAAAAAAGAAGACAATTATAACTTTTATATCTTTGTTGGATGAGATATCTGCTTCTTTTATTGTTTTCATTTCTTTTATCTTGTACTAATTCATCAGTAACAGAGGTGGATAAATCGGAATATCATATTTATAAAAACCATCATGATAGTGTTGCTTACGTAGGTAAAGAAACTTGTAAAAGCTGTCATTTTGACATTTATAACTCTTTCATTGAAACAGGCATGGGTCAATCTTATTCTCATGCTACAAAAACTAAATCAGTGTTAGATGAAAATAATAATCCACTTATTTATGATGAAATAAAAAACTTTTATTATCAACCTTTATGGAAAAAAGATTCTTTATATTTATTAGAATTTAGAATTGAGGGTGAAGATACATCTCATAAATTTCTACAAAAGATAGATTATGTAATTGGTTCTGGGCAGCATACAAATTCTCATATTTTTTCTATTAATGGTTATTTACATCAATTACCCTACACATTTTATACACAAGAAAAAAGAGCGGACTTGCCCCCAGGATATGAAAATGGGAACAACAGTAGGTTTTCTCGAGCAATTGGAATGGAATGTATGAGTTGTCACAATGCTTATCCTTCAAATATAGAAGGAAGTTTAAATAAATATCACTCCGTTCCACAGGGAATTGACTGTGAGAGATGCCATGGTCCTGGTGAAGTTCATGTCAAGGAAAAAATGTCTGGAGTTATTATTGATACATCAAAATATGTAGATTATTCTATAGTTAACCCTAAGAAACTTGAGAAAGAATTACAGTTTGATGTGTGTAGTAGGTGTCACCTACAGGGTACGACAGTTTTAAAAAATGGAAAAAATTGGGATGATTTTAAACCAGGAACTAAACTTTCTGAAACTATGGAGACTTATTTACCTAGGTATGAAAATGATAATTCTTTCATTATGGCTTCTCATGTTGATAGATTACAGCAATCAGAATGTTATGATATAGGTGGGATTACATGTATAACTTGTCATGATCCCCATAAAAGCGTTACAAATTTATCTAATAGTTATTTTAATAATAAATGTATGGATTGTCATAATGTATGTGAAGAGGTTCCTTCTAATTTAGATTGTATTTTATGTCACATGCCAAAATCTTCATCATCTGATATTCCTCATGTGTCTATTACTGATCATAAAATTAGTGTTCATGATGAATCTAAATCTGAAAAAGGTGATTTTATATCCCTATTTTGTGTGAATAATTCATCCCCAGAACCTTTGAGTAAAGCAAAAGCTTATTTAAAGCATTATGAAAGTTTTGATAAAAATCCATTGTTATTAGATTCTGCAGAAAGATTTTTAAAAGAATGTATTTTAGAAGAATCTTTTCCATTTATGGTTCAGCTTTATTATCTAAAAAATCAATTTAAAAATATAATAGAGTTGGTTGAAAAATATAATTTAGTTAATACACATAAATATTTTATTAACGATGATCTAGCTCTTATGTATGTAAGAATCGCTGATGCATATTCTCATTTTAAACTCTATGAAAAGTCATACAATAATTATTTGTCTTCTATACAATTTTCACCTGAAAATTTAGAATATCTGTTAAAAACATCAGTTGTCGAAATAAAATTATCTAAATTTGAAATTGCAAAAAATAGATTATTACAAATAATAGAAATGTATCCAAATTATGAAAAAGCTCATTATAATCTTGGTTTAATTTATTTTAATGTTGAGAAGGATTTTATTAAAGCGAAGAAGAGTTTTAAGATAGCGATACAACTAAACCCTGATTATAATTTAGCTAAAGAAAGTTTAAATTTATTAGAAAAACTAGATGAGTAGAAAAAAACTTATTTTAAATACAATCAAATATATACTACCAGTATTAGTTTTATTTACTTATTTTTTATGGTCGCTTTTGTTTAGTGAAAATTATAAAGTTGATGCCAAATTAGATAATCCTATTCAAATTGATATTAAAGATCAAGCTTCTTTGGATGAATTGATAAAGCTTCTTAAAGAAAATGGAAAATTAGAAAGTGTCTGGTCTTTTAAATTAATGTCATCAATTAAAAGTTTTGAATATAATATTAAAAGTGGTACTGTTCAACTCTATGATTCGTATAATAATAATGATTTAATTAATGTTCTAAGACTACCATCTAAAAGAGTCTTAGATTTACAAATACCAGAAAATATAAGATTAATTGAAGATATGATTGTTATTTTAGAGGATTCTTTGGGTTTTAAAAGAGGAGATTTGAGAACTTATTTGGATACTTCCTCTTTCCTTTCAAATAATGGTTTTAATATGCAGACTTTATCAGCTTTCTTTATACCAAATACATATCAATTATACAAAGGGCTATCTGTAGAATCCTTTTTTAAAAAAATGAAAAGGGAATATAATTCTTTTTGGAATGAAAAGAGAATTTCAAAATGCGATTCCCTAGGTTTGACACAAATTGAAGTTTCTACATTAGCATCTATAGTTGAAGAAGAGCAGGATAAAAGGCTAGACGAGAGGCCAATGATAGCTGGCTTATATTTGAATAGATTGAATAATCCTTTAAGTTTTCCTTATTTACAAGCAGATCCTACAGTTAAGTTCGCAAATAAAAATTTTGGAATAAAGCAGGTACTATATAAACATACAGATATAGACAGTCCATATAATACTTATAAAACTAAAGGTCTTCCTCCTGGTCCTATTTGCATTCCCTCTATTAACGCTATAGATGCAGTTTTAAATGCGTCTCAACATGATTATTATTTTATGTGTGCTGGAAGTAATGGAGATGGATATCATAAGTTTACATCTTCAAATAAAGAGCATAATAGAAATAAAAACAAGTATAAAAAGTATCAAAATTTCAAATAATTTATTTTTAATTATTTTGTTAATTTTGTTGAAATAAAAACCTATAAAATGACGCAAATTAATTTTGGAACAGATGGATGGAGAGCAGTTATAGCTAAAGAATTTACAACAGATAATGTAGCTAGGGTAAGTTTAGCTGTCGCAGAATTCCTAAATGAAAAGAATGATAACTCTTCAGTTGTAATTGGTCATGATTGTAGGTTCGCGGGAAATCTTTTTGCTGAAACAGTTGCAAAAGTATTAGCTACTAAAGGTATAAGAGTTTTACTTGCTAAGAGTTTTGTTTCTACTCCTATGGTGTCATTAGGAGTCGTAAATTACAATGCAAATTTAGGAGTTGTAATTACTGCTAGTCACAATCCACCATCATATAATGGATTTAAATTAAAAGGTAATTTTGGGGGTCCATTATTACCTGATGATATCTCTAATGTAGAGAATCGAATTCCTGAAATAAATTCTCTAGATATTGATTCGATTAATCTTAAAGACTTGGAATCTAAAGGTATTTTAGAATTTGTAGATTTAGAAGATGATTATTGTAATCATGCAGAAAAAAGTTTTGATTTGGATTCAATTAGAAATTCTGGACTTAAACTGGCATACGATTCAATGTATGGTGCAGGAAAAAATGTAATCAATAGATTACTCCCTGAAACTTTACAAATACATACAGACGATAATCCTGGTTTTCAAAATCAAGCACCAGAACCTATTCATAGAAATTTGTTAGAATTTTCTAAACTAATTAAAGTTAAAGGTGATATTGATTGTGGATTAGCAACTGATGGAGATGCTGATAGAATAGGTTTATATAATAGTAAGGGAGAATTTGTAGATTCTCATCATATTATTTTATTACTTATTCATTACTTAGTAAAATATAAAAAGATGTCAGGTAAGGTTGTTACTGCATTTTCATGTTCTGTAAAAGTTAAGCAAATTTGTGATTTTTATAATTTAGAACAGGAGACAGTGAAAATTGGATTTAAACACATTGCGGGAAAGATGATAAAGGAAAATGTACTGCTTGGTGGTGAAGAAAGTGGAGGTATAGCGACTGCAGGACATATTCCAGAAAGAGATGGCATATGGATGGGATTAATTCTATTTGAATTTATGGCAAAATCTGGAAAAAAATTAGAAGATTTAATAAATGAAGTTTATCAAATAGTTGGACCCTTTTCTTTTGAAAGAATAGATCATCATATACCAAATGATATTAAAAATAACATTGTTGAAAATTGTAAAGAAGGAAAATACACTTCATTTGGAAAATATGATGTGAGTAGAACAGAAACTACAGATGGGTTTAAATTCTTTTTTGATGATGATACATGGTTAATGATACGTCCCTCAGGTACTGAACCTGTATTAAGAACCTATGCTGAAAGTTCTTCTAAAGAAAAATGTTTTGATATTCTTGAGGAAGCACGAAAAGCCCTTTTAGATTGATATTTACATTCTCCATAGGAGATAGGGTAATTCAAAAAGAAAGTAGAGTTACTGCTGAGATTTTGTTAATCATTGGAGATAGAAAAGCTAAGATTAAAGATGAAGACGGATTTGAATATATTGTTAAGATATCAGAAATTTTACCTTTAAATTCTGAAACAGACAGTTCTAGTTCATATGGGAGTTCATTTAAAATAAAAGAGGAGGATATAATAATCCCTGAATCTGTAAAACCTAAAAAAAGCAAATTAGATAGAGGTGGTAGAGTGAAAATTGATTTGCATATAGAAAACTTAACTACATATTATAAGCATATGCAGAATTCTGAGATAGTGAGAATACAAATGGAATATTGTAAAAAAGAATTAGATGAAGCTATGTTAAAATCAAAACATTCTTTAGAGATTGTGCATGGAATTGGAGAAGGAGTTCTAAAGTCAGAAGTTCATAAACTCTTAAAACTATACAATCTGACTTTTTTCGAATCTCAGGATTCTGGTTCAACTGAGGTATTGTTATAACTTCTATTTACTCTCAATCTCTTCTAATCTTGATATTACTTTTGCAATCTGTTTGTAGTCAATCCTTTTAGCAAGTATTTTCTTATTTTGATCTAATAAATAAATTACAGGAGTAGAGTAGATATCATATTCATCTCTCCAATTACTACTAGCAGCAGGATTTCCATCTGGATCAGTTTGAATATCACATACATTAGTCCAATCTTCTAATTCAAATTCTTTTATAAGTTTAATCCAAGCTTCTTTGTCAAATTCAGTTTGAACAGCATAAACTGAGATGTCGATTTGTTTGTGTTTTAAATTTTGTAAGTTTGGCTTAGAAGTTAATGAATCTATAACTAACTTAACTTTAGGAACAACTTTTTTACAATGACCACAATCTGGTGAGTAAAAGATTAATAGAGTATACTTTGAGTTGATATCATATAATCTTTTAATTTCATCATTTTCATTTTTCATGAAAGGATATCCTAATTGATTTAAAAATGGAGGTGCAGGCCTTCCAATTAAATTTGGAGCAATTTTTTCTGCTCTTTCTTCAATTTTCTTTAATTGATCTTCTTCTACCCAATATGCCTCTCCTGTCATGTAATAATTTTCTACCATATGAACAAATACAGCATCCATGCCCATTATCTTGGATCTTTCATAAGTAGATGTGATATAGGAGACTACATATTGGAATATATCTTTATTTTGTTTGGAAAGTTTTACTAAAACATCTGCAGATTTTTTAATAGAATCTGGATCTTGTACAGTTAGCTTGTTTAAATAAGTATCCATTTTATTGAAGAAAATTGGAGTTCTTAATATTCTTTCATCTGAGAAGTCCATATTATTCCAAAAATTCTCCTTGTAATAATTAAACTGAAAAATTTGTTTCTGTTGTTTGTCCATTGTGTCTGGAGCTTCAGGTATAATTGGATCAGTTGTTGCTTTTAAAATTTTAGTAAAGAAAATGTTGCTATAGTCATTTTCAAATTGATTTTTAAATTTTTTAACATCTGTATCAATTGTTAGAATTTTATCTTGAATAATTTTTTTCTCTTTACCGGAAGTTGTTTTTTCTCTTTCTCTTAATGGAGTAACTTCTATTTGTTTTTCTGTAATGAAATTAAGGTAATTGTAAAATGGGGTATTTTCTTTACTATTAGTAAATTTCATGTCTTTTATTAATGATTGTAATTCTGTACTAAAAGAGAAATGTTGTTCTGATATAACAATATCAAAATATTGTTGATTTGGAAGAACTACTAAATACATACCACCAGGAAGAGCTTTTTCTCCTGAAAATGTAAAATTTCCATTTTTAGAATAAGCGGTGTCAGAAGCATATTGTTTTCCACCAAAATAATAAGCTAAAATTATAGATGTATCCTGAAGTCCATTCACATATCCTTCAATTTTATACCCACCAGCTGTTGCAACCTTTTTGGTTTTATCTTTAGGTTTAAAAATGTCAATCTTCGGTATTGACATGTCACTATCCTGACAAATACTAGTAGATGTAATTAAAATAGATAGTGTGACAAAAAGTATTTTTTTCATAATTTTAGTTTAATTTTTTGCAAATTTAGTAATCATAACGAATATCGCAATGTTCTATTGTTTGTTTTTAAGATACGCTTCTAAAAATACAATTGCGATGATTATAGATGATCCTATGTAAAATGAATTGCTCATGAATTCAGAGTTTCCAAAAATTAATAATGCTAATAAAATAGAATAAATAGGTTCTAAATTAATTGCCATTATCAATGAATATGGACTTATGTGTCTCATAATTTCTGTCATCCACACAAACACCATGGCAGTACAAATTGTTCCTAAAATAATAAGGTATAAACTATCTGATAATGTTGGTATTGTATTTATTACTGTGTAATCCCCTTGATAAAGAAAAATGATAGAGATGATAATAACACCAGCTAACATTTCTATCATTGTTATTTTTGACGCGTCTATCTTTTTAAGATATTTAGCATTAAAAAGTGTAAATAAGGTTCCTAAAAACGCGGCTAAGATTCCGTAAATATAACCTAAAATGTTTTTTGAATCTGTACCCATCATGTAACTGAGTGCTATTATTACAATTAGTCCCATTATTACTTCATATTTGATTATTTTTCTTTTAAAGAATATTGGTTCAATAAAAGAGGAGAATAATGATGAGGTTGATAAACAAATTACTGAGACTGAGATTGAAGAAACTTTAATGGATTTAAAGAAAAAAATCCAGTGTAATGTAACGATACTTCCTACTCCTAAAAGTTCAAAAAATTGTTTTCTATCAATTTTAAATAACTCATTTTTATATATAAGAAATATAATTAAAGATACACATGCGATTAACATTCTATACCAAACTAAGTGTAATTCATCTAAAGTTATTAATTTTCCAAATACTCCGGTAAATCCTAAAACTATAACCATTAAATGAAGAGAATAGTATTTATATTTTTTAATTAGTTGATACATAAATTTAATTGTAATTTTGTGCGAAAATACAATAAAATGAAAATACTTTTATCTCCAGCAAAAAAACTTGATTTTACAACAGAGAATAGTTCATTGAATAACACAAATATTTCTTTTCCAAAAGAATCAACTTTAGTCATGGATAAACTTTCATCTTATTCTGCTTTGGAGTTATCAAAGTTGATGAAATTAAGTACTAACTTATCTATTTTAAATAAAGAAAGAAACGATAAGTGGAGTTATCCTTTTAATGATGAAAGTGCCAAACAGGCTCTGTTTACGTTTAAAGGCGAAGTATATCAAAATATGAGAGTTGAAGAATTTTCTAATGAAGATTTAGACTTTGCTAATAAATCTATTAGAATTTTATCAGGATTGTATGGAATTCTAAATCCCTCGGATTTAATACTCCCTTACAGGCTTGAAATGGGAACAAAATTAGAGGTTGGAGAAACTAAAAATCTATATAATTTCTGGCAAGATATTCTTACAGAGTATTTAATAAAAGATATAAAAAAGGATTCTTTCATAATAAACCTTGCTTCTGATGAATATTTTAAAGTAATTGATTCTAAAAGGATAAATATTCCAATAATTACACCTATTTTTAAAGATACAAAAAATGGGAAAGTAAAAGTGATTTCGTTTTTTGCAAAACGCGCTAGAGGAGAGATGTGTAATTATATTGTAAAAAATAGAATTTCTTCTGTTTCTCAGATTAAAGAGTTTAATAGAAATGGTTATGCCTTTTCTGAGGAAAATTCAACAGAAACAAGATTGGTTTTTATTAGATAAGATTCACGTGATTTATATATTTGTTTTTTCTTATAAAAAAATGTAGTTTTGATAACTATTTTAAATAAAAGAAATCATGAAACCTATTTATCACTTCTTAATTTTTTTAGTTATTTTATTTAATTCTAATGATCTTTTGTCTCAAGTAACACCTTGTTCTCTTTCAGGAGCAAGTGTGTATTTAGATTATTCTTCAACTCCTGCTATGATGAATGCATCTGTAAATGGAATGAGTATGTATGATTACAACTGGAATAATGGGATTTCTGGAGTTAATCAAACATCTATTTACTCTGGATGGTGTGTAACGATTACTGATTTAAT
>CAJXFN010000050.1 GCA_913052655.1 uncultured Flavobacteriales bacterium
ACTTTGTAGAAATCACTATAAACAACAAAAAAATATACCAAAAAATTACTCTAAATTAAGACGTTAGTATGTGAAAAATGGCATACTCGCTAACTTTCGTTTTTCACAATTTTGTATCAATATGCAGTTGTATTAATATTTAATTGTACTTTAAAATCATTAATTTTAAACTTGTTAAAGTTTATATTTTCTCCTAGAAAATTAATTTTATCAAAAAAAACAAACTTCCTTTTCTTTATGATAATTATAATTACTACATTTGCCGACCATTTTAATAAAAAATTAAGGTAAAGAAAATTATGCCAACAATACAACAGTTAGTAAGACAAGGAAGAGTTAAGATAAAGAAGAAAAGTAAATCTTTAGCTTTAGACAGTTGTCCCCAAAGAAGAGGTGTATGTACCAGGGTATACACAACTACACCTAAAAAACCTAATTCTGCACTTAGAAAAGTTGCTAGGGTAAGATTGACAAACGGAAATGAAGTAAACGCGTATATTGGGGGAGAAGGTCATAACTTGCAAGAACACTCAATTGTTCTAGTAAGAGGTGGTAGAGTAAAAGATCTTCCTGGAGTGAGATATCATATTGTGAGAGGGGCTTTAGACACCTCAGGTGTAGATGATAGAACACAAAGAAGGTCAAAATATGGAGCAAAAAGACCGAAGAAATAAATAGATTTTAGAAAATGAGAAAGTCAAGAGCGAAAAAAAGAATATTATTACCAGACCCAAAATTTGGTAGCGTTGAAGTTACAAGGTTTGTAAATAATCTGATGTTGGATGGTAAGAAAAGTATTGCATTTAAGGTATTTTATAGTGCTTTAGATATTGTAGCTTCAAAAGTAGAAGATGAAGATGCATTAGTAGTTTGGGAAAAAGCCTTAGAAAATATTACACCTCATGTAGAGGTAAGAAGTAGAAGGATTGGAGGAGCTACTTTTCAGATTCCTCAACCAGTAAGAGAGGATAGAAAGGTTTCCTTAGGAATGAAGTGGTTGATAGCCGCGGCTAGAAATAGAAATGAAAAAACTATGGCGGTTAATTTATCATCCGAAATTATAGCGGGATATAAAGAAGAAGGAGCCGCTTACAAAAAGAAAATGGATACACATAGAATGGCTGAAGCAAATAAAGCATTCTCACATTTTAGATTTTAAGAAGAAAAGAATATGGCAAAAAGGGATTTAACATATACAAGAAATATTGGAATTGCAGCTCATATTGACGCTGGAAAAACTACTACTACTGAGAGAATATTATATTATGGTGGTGTTTCTCATAAAATCGGAGAGGTTCATGATGGTGCTGCAACAATGGATTGGATGGAACAAGAACAGGAGAGGGGTATTACTATTACTTCAGCTGCAACTACTTTAAACTGGCCCTACAGAGGTAAGGATTACCATGTAAATATCATTGATACACCGGGTCACGTAGATTTTACTGTTGAAGTAAATAGATCACTAAGGGTGTTAGATGGATTAGTCTTTTTATTTTCTGCAGTAGATGGAGTTGAACCTCAATCTGAAACTAACTGGAGATTGGCAAATAATTATAATGTCCCAAGAATTGGTTTTGTTAATAAAATGGATAGACAAGGAGCTAATTTTCTAAATGTTTGTTCTCAAGTAAAAGAAATGTTAGGTTCACATGCATTGCCATTGCAAATTCCTATCGGGGCCGAAGAATCTTTTGAAGGTGTTGTTGATCTAATAAATTTCAGAGGTATTGTATGGAATGAGGAAGACCAAGGTATGACTTTTAAGGAGGTTGAAATTCCTGCTAACATCTTAGATGAAGCAAGAGAATATAGAGGGCAATTATTAGAAGCGGTCGCTGAATTTGATGAATCTTTAATGGAGAAGTATTTTGAGGATGAAAATTCATTAACTGAGTCAGAAATTTTATCTGCTTTAAGACAAGCTACAATTTCAGGAAAAGTTGTTCCTATGATGTGTGGTTCCGCCTTTAAAAATAAAGGTGTTCAAGCTATGTTAGATATGGTTATGGAAATTCTTCCTTCTCCAATGGATACAGAAGGTATTGTAGGTACTAATCCTAAAACCGAGGAAGAATCAGTAAGACAACCTTCAATAGATGAACCATTTGCTTCTTTAGCATTTAAAATTGCAACAGATCCTTATGTAGGTAGATTATGTTTTACTAGAGCATATTCTGGTAAATTAGAATCAGGTTCTTATGTATTTAATACAAGAACGAACAAAAAAGAAAGAATTTCAAGAATCTTCCAAATGCACGCTAATAAACAAAATCAGATTGATTCTTTACAAGCTGGTGATATTGCTGCGTTAGTAGGGTTTAAAGATATTAGAACAGGAGATACTTTATGTGCAGAAAATGCTCCTATTGTATTAGAATCCATGGATTTCCCAGATCCAGTAATTGGAATTGCCGTAGAGCCAAAAACTCAAAAAGATATGGATAAATTAGGAGTTGCGCTCGCTAAACTTGCTGAAGAAGACCCAACATTTACAGTAAAAACAGATCATGATTCTGGACAGACTATTATTTCTGGAATGGGTGAATTACACTTGGATATTATTATTGATAGATTGAAGAGAGAGTTTAACGTAGAATGTAACCAAGGTGCACCACAGGTTTCTTATAAAGAAGCTATAACACAATCTATAATTCATAGAGAAGTGTATAAGAAACAGTCAGGTGGTAGAGGTAAATTTGCTGATATAAATTTTGAATTATCGCCAGTTGACTCTGATTTTGAAGGTGAAGGGTTACAATTTATTAATGAAATTAAGGGAGGAAATATTCCAAAAGAATATATACCATCTGTTGAGAAAGGTTTCCAAGCTGCAATGGAAAATGGTGTTCTAGCTGGTTTCCCGATAGACTCTATGAAAATAAGATTATTTGATGGTTCCTATCATGATGTTGACTCTGATGCGTTATCATTTGAATTATGTGCTAAGATTGCTTTCAAAGCTGCTGTTAAACAAGCAGGACCAGAGTTATTAGAACCAATAATGAGATTAGATGTAATAACTCCTGAAGAGAATATGGGAGATATTATTGGTGATTTAAATAGAAGAAGAGGTCAGGTTGAAGGTATGGAGGACAAATCTGGTTCTAAATTAGTTAAAGCAAAAGTTCCTTTGTCTGAAATGTTTGGATATGTAACTGATTTAAGAACAATATCATCTGGTAGAGCAACTTCTACTATGGAATTTTTTAATTTTCAAACTGCACCTAAAAATATAGCAGATACAGTAATATCAGAAACAACAGGAGTACAACAATAATATATTATGTCACAAAAAGTTAGAATAAAATTAAAATCGTTTGACCATAATTTGGTTGACCAATCTTCTGAAAAGATTGTAAAAACAGTTAAAACATCTGGAGCAGTTGTTAGTGGTCCAATACCCCTTCCAACTCATAAAAAGATTTATACTGTTCTTAGATCACCTCACGTAAATAAAGAGGCGAGAGAACAATTCCAATTATCTTCACATAAAAGATTAATGGATATATATAATGCATCATCAAAAACAATTGATGCATTAATGAAGTTAGAACTTCCTTCAGGAGTTCATGTAGAAATTAAAGTAATATAAATAATAATAAGATGCCAGGTTTAATAGGTAAAAAAATAGGAATGACAAGTATTTTTTCTGAGGAAGGAAAAAATATTCCTTGTACAGTTCTTGAAGTTGGTCCTTGTACTGTAACTCAAATAAAAACTGAAGAGGTAGATGGTTATAATGCTGTACAGATTGGTTATGGAGAACAAAAAGATAAAAGAGTTAATAGAGCTTTAAAAGGACATTTTAATAAAGCAAATTCGCCAATGCATAAGAAATTGGTAGAGTTCAATTCATTTGAGGATGTAAATTTAGGAGATACTCTAACAACGGAATTATTTGAAGAGGGTGATTTTGTAGAAGTTGTAGGAACTTCTAAAGGAAAAGGTTTTCAGGGAGTTGTAAAAAGACATGGTTTTGCTGGAGTAAATGATGCTACTCATGGTCAGCATAATAGACAAAGACATCCAGGTTCAATTGGAGCCGCTTCATATCCAGCGAGAGTATTTAAAGGAATGAGAATGGCAGGTCAAACAGGAAATGCAAGAGTTAAAGTTGAAAATCTACAAATTATGAAAGTAATTACTGATAGAAATTTGATTTTAGTTAATGGTTCTGTACCGGGGGCAAATAATTCATATATAACAATTGAGAAATAATGAAATTATCAGTTTATAATACAAAAGGAAAGGAAACGTCAAAGTCAGTTACTTTAAGTAAAGATGTTTTTGGTATAGAACCAAATAATCATGCTATTTACTTAGATGTGAAACATTATTTAGCTGCACAAAGAAAAGGAACTCACAAATCAAAAGAAAGAGGAGAGATCTCGGGAAGTAGAAGAAAGCTTAGAAAGCAAAAAGGTTCGGGAGCAGCCAGGGTTGGTGATATTAAAAATCCTTTGTTTAGAGGTGGTGGTAGAGTTTTCGGTCCTCGTCCAAGAAACTATGAGTTTAAATTAAATAAAAAGGTGAAGACATTAGCTCGTAAATCAGCGCTTTCTCAAATGGCTAAAGATAAGAATATCATTGTGTTAGAGGATTTTTCTATGGATTCACCAAGTACTAAAGGATATGTTAAAATCTTATCTAATTTAGAACAAGAGAATAATAAAACTTTATTAATCCTTGCAGATTCAAATAAAAACATAATTTTGTCTTCCCGAAATTTAAAAAAGTCAAAAGTTTTAAGTGCTTCATCTTTAACAACTTACGATTTGATGAATGCTAATAAATTGATGTTAGTTGAGTCTTCAATTAAGGAAATAGAGAAGAATTATAAAAAATAGAAGTGATGAATATTTTAATAAAACCAGTAATAACTGAAAAAATGACGGCTGAAGCGGAAAGTTTAAATCGTTTTGGTTTTGTTGTTGATAAATCTGCAAATAAAATAGAGATTAAAAAAGCAGTAGAAGAAGCATATGATGTAACTGTTGAGTCAGTTAGAACTATGGTTTGTATTGGAAAGAAAAGAACTAGAGGTACTAAATCAGGTTTTATTTCTGGAAGAACAAAGACTTATAAAAAAGCGATTGTTACTTTGTCTGAAGGGGATAGTATTGATTTTTACAGTAATATATAATTAGACGAAAATGGCAGTTAGAAAATTAAAACCAAATACCCCTGGACAAAGACATAAAGTAGCAAGGTCTTTTGATGAAGTTACAACTTCAACCCCTGAAAAGAGTTTACTAGTTAAGCAAAAAAGAACTGGAGGAAGGAATGATAGGGGTAAAATGACTATTAGACATGTCGGAGGAGGTCATAAGCAGAGATACAGAATTATTGACTTTAAAAGAAATAAGTTTGGAATTGCTGCAAAAGTAGCTTCTATAGAATATGACCCAAATAGAACTGCATATATTGCTTTGTTAAACTATGCTGATGGAGAAAAGAGATATATTATTTCTCCAGAAGGTTTAAAAGTAGGAATGGAATTGAATTCAGGAGAGAAAGCTCCAATCAATGTAGGAAATACATTGCCTTTGGCTAATATTCCATTAGGTACATTAATTCATAATATTGAGTTAAGACCAGCTCAGGGGGGTATTTTAGTTAGATCTGCTGGATCTTATGCACAATTAATGGCAAAAGATGGAAAGTATGCTACTATTAAACTAGCTTCTGGTGAAATTAGACAAATTTTAATGACTTGTTTAGCCACTATAGGAACAGTTTCTAACTCTCAAAACCAATTACAAGTTTCTGGTAAAGCTGGTAGGAGTAGATGGAAAGGAAGAAGACCTAGAGTAAGATCAACAGTGATGAATCCAGTTGATCATCCAATGGGAGGTGGAGAAGGAAAACATTCAGGAGGTATTCCAAGATCTAAGAATGGCATTCCAGCTAAAGGATATAAAACAAGAAATAAGAAAAAAGCTTCAGATAAGTATATAATTGAGCGAAGAAAAAAGAATTAAACTATGGCAAGATCATTAAAAAAAGGACCCTATATTCATTATAAGCTTCAAAGAAAAATTGATGCAATGAATGAAACAGGAAAGAACTCAGTAATAAAAACTTGGTCAAGGGCATCTATGATTGCTCCTGACTTTGTAGGTAAAACAATTGCTGTTCATAATGGACGACAATTTATTCCTGTTTTTATTACAGAAAACATGGTTGGTCATAAATTAGGTGAATTCTCTCCTACAAGAACTTTTAGAGGTCACGGAGGAAATAAAAAGAAATAATAAATGGGAGCTAGAAAAAGATTAAAAGCAAATGCAATGAAAGCAGCGAGAAAAACAATCGCTTTTGCAAAATTAAATAACTGCCCTACATCTCCAAGGAAGATGAGATTAATTGCGGATCTTATTAGAGGAATGGATGCAGATAAGGCTTTAGCACAATTAAAATTGAACCCGAAAGAGGCTTCTGGAAGAATGGAAAAATTACTTCTTTCAGCACTTGCAAATTGGGAAGTGAAGAATGAAGGAAAAAGAATGGATGAAAGTAATCTATATATTTCAGAAGTTAAGGTAGATAGTGGAAGAATGCTAAAAAGAATTCAACCCGCTCCTCAAGGAAGAGCACATAGAATAAGAAAAAGATCAAACCATGTGACACTAGTGGTTGATAGTAGAAATACAGATAATAATTAATATGGGACAAAAAACAAATCCAATTGGTAATAGATTAGGTTACATCCGTGGATGGGAATCTAATTGGTTTGGTGGAAATGACTTTGGTGATAAACTTGCTGAAGATGATAAAATCAGAAATTATCTAAAAGTGAGATTGTCAAAGGCTAGTATATCTAGAATTGCTATCGAAAGAACTTTAAAAGTAGTTACTATTACAGTACATACATCCAGACCTGGAATAATTATTGGAAAAGGAGGTCAAGAAGTAGAGACCTTAAAACAAGAAATCAAGAAGATTACTGGTAAAGAAATTCAGATAAATATTTTTGAAGTTAAAAGACCAGATTTAGAAGCTACTTTAGTTGCAAATAATATTGCTAGACAAGTAGAAGGAAGAATTTCTTATAAAAGAGCTATTAAGATGGCCATTGCCTCTACCATGAGAATGGGAGCGGAAGGAATAAAGGTTCAGATATCTGGCAGATTAAATGGAGCAGAAATGGCGAGATCTGAAATGTATAAAGATGGAAGAACACCACTACATACATTTAGAGCAGATATTGACTATGCATTAGCAGAAGCTTTAACTCAATATGGATTAATTGGAATTAAAGTTTGGATATGTAGAGGAGAAGTATATGGAAAAAGAGATCTGATGTTGCATTTCAAATCTCAGAAAGGAGGAAAGAAAGCAGGAAACAACAGAGGGCCAAAGAGAAAAAGGTAATAATTTTTAAAGAGAAAGTAAAATGTTACAACCAAAAAAGACAAAGTTTAGAAGAATGCAAAAGGGCAGAATGAAAGGTAATGCCCAGAGAGGACATCAATTGGCTTTCGGAACTTTCGGAATAAAAGCGTTAGAGGAGTGTTGGATTACAGCTCGTCAAATCGAAGCAGCTCGTATTGCAGTAACTCGTTATATGAAAAGACAAGGACAGGTGTGGATAAGAATATTCCCTAGTAAACCAATTACTAAAAAGCCTGCTGAGGTTAGAATGGGTAAAGGTAAAGGAGCTCCAGAATATTGGGCTGCAACAGTAACTCCAGGAAGAATAATGTTTGAAATTGATGGTGTAGATTTTGATACTGCTAAAGAGGCTTTAAGATTAGCAGCCCAGAAACTTCCAATCACAACTAAGTTTATAGTAAAGAGAGATTATATAGTCAAAAGTAAATAAATGAAAGCAACTATTTTTAAAGATACTCCAGAAAATGAATTACTGGACATTTTAGCTTCTGAGAAAGAAAAGTTATCTAAAATGAAAATGAGTCATGAGGTATCTCCATTGGAGAACCCAAAATTAATTACCGTTACTAGAAAAGTAATAGCGAGAATTATGACAGAACTTTCTAGAAGAAGAATTGAAGCTTAGAATAAATAAAAAAATGGAAAGAAATTTAAGAAAAGAAAGAATTGGTGTAGTTTCTTCAAACAAAATGGACAAGTCTATAGTTGTTATGGTAGAAAGAAAAGTAAAACACCCTCTTTACGGTAAGTTCGTTAAGAAATCTACAAAGTTTATTGCTCATGATGAAGAAAATACATGTAATGAAGGTGATACAGTAAAAATCATGGAAACGAGAAAATTGAGCAAGAATAAAAATTGGAGATTAATTGATATAATTGAAAGAGCAAAATAATGATACAACAAGAATCAAGAGTAAAAGTAGCTGACAATAGTGGAGCAAAAGAAATTCTATGTATTAGAGTACTAGGGGGTACAGGAAAAAGGTACGCCTCAGTTGGAGATAAAATTGTTGGAACAGTGAAGACTGCAACACCTTCCGGAAACGTGAAGAAAGGGCAGGTAGTTAAAGCCGTAATGGTAAGAGTAAAGAAAGAAATCAGAAGAAAGGATGGTTCTTATATTAGATTTGATGATAATGCTTGTGTTATTATTGATGAAAGTGGACAAATGAAAGGTACTCGAGTATTTGGTCCGGTCGCTAGAGAATTGAGAGATAATGATTTTATGAAAGTAGTATCCTTAGCACCAGAGGTGTTATAAACTAATATAATAAGATGACAAAGTTAAAATTAAAGAAAGACGATATTGTTGTAGTATTAGCTGGAACTTCTAAAGGAAAAGAAGGGAAAATAATTAAAGTAATTCCTTCTTCTAATAGAGCAATTGTTGAAGGTGTAAATATGGTTTCAAAACATACTAAGCCAAATGCAGCTAATCCACAAGGAGGTATTTTAAAGCAAGAAGCGTCAATAGATATTTCTAACCTTATGTTAGTAGACCCTAAATCAGGTAACCCTACAAGAGTTGGAAGAAAAAGAGATGAAAAAACAGGTAAATTAGTGAGATTCGCTAAAAAATCAGGAGAAGTAATAAAATAATGGAATATAAACCAAATTTAAGAAAGAAATACTCTGATCAGATAATCCAAAATCTGAAGGGTAATTATAAATCAGTAATGCAAGTACCAAAACTTGAAAAGATTTGTTTAAATCAAGGTTTAGGATCTGCAAGTTCAGATAAAAAACAAATTGAGGCAGCTCAGCAAGAAATGACAATGATTACTGGTCAGAAAGCATTAATTACTAAAGCAACTAAAGACATTTCTAACTTTAAGTTAAGAAAAGGAATGCCTGTAGGGGTTATGGTTACTTTAAGAGGAGATAAAATGTATGAATTTTTAGAGAGATTTATTACTTCTACTCTTCCAAGAGTTAGAGATTTTCAAGGTTTAGAGGTTAAGGGATTTGATGGTAGAGGTAACTATACTATGGGTATAAAAGAACAGATTGCATTCCCAGAAATTAGTATTGATAAAATTAATAAAATTACAGGAATGGACATCACTTTTGTAACAAGTGCAACATCTGATCAAGACGCTTTGACACTTTTAAAAGAGTTTGGTTTACCATTTAAAAATAAATAAGTTATGGCAAAAGAATCAATGAAAGCCCGTGAGGTAAAAAGAGCTAAATGTGTAGAGAGATATGCGGAGAAAAGAGCAGCATTAAAAGCAGCGGGGGACTATGAAGGTCTTCAGAAGCTACCAAAAAATGCTTCTCCTATCAGAATGCATAATAGATGTAAGATAACTGGAAGACCTAAAGGTTATATGAGACAATTTGGTATTTCTCGTGTAAAGTTTAGAG
>CAJXFN010000051.1 GCA_913052655.1 uncultured Flavobacteriales bacterium
AAATCAAAATTAACTCTTTCATCTAACCTTTTAGCTTCTGTTTTATATCCAGAACTTTCAAATTCTTCAACTCTTAATAAAAGATCATCTTGAATTTGTTTTACAGATGATTTTACAACTTCTTTTGATGCTACAAAAATATTTGCTGGAAATATTCTTAATTCATTTAAAGTATCAATTTTTTTACTAGTTTCCAATTCAATAGATTCAATTTCTTCTATTTCATTTCCCCAGAAATATATTCTATAAGCAATATCAGAGTGACCTGGAAAGATATCAACAGTATCTCCTTTTACTCTAAAATTTCCTCTGTCAAATTCAGAAGAAGTTCTACTATATAATGATGATACAAATTTTTGAAGTAAATCGGTTAAACTTATAATATCTCCTACTTTAATTTCAATAATACCGTTGCTAAACTCCTCTGGATTTCCTATCCCGTAAATACAAGAAACAGATGATACTACAATAATATCTTTTCTACCAGACAATAATGCAGATGTAGTATTTAATCTAAGTTTTTCAATTTCTTCATTAATTGATAAATCCTTTTCTATGTATGTTCCTGTAGATGGAATATATGCTTCAGGTTGGTAGTAATCATAATAGGATACAAAGTACTCAACTAAGTTATTAGGAAAAAATTGTTTAAATTCAGAGTATAATTGAGCTGCTAAAGTTTTATTGTGACACAAAACTAATGTTGGTCTATTTACCTCGTTTATAACATTTGCTACAGTAAAAGTTTTACCAGAACCTGTTACACCTAACAAGGTTTGATAAGATTCTAAATCATTTAAACCATTTACTAACTGTTTAATAGCTTCTGGCTGATCACCAGTGGGAGAGAAATTTGAAACTAATTCAAAATCCATTTAGATTTTGTTTAAAATAGATAAATTATCCTTTAATTCTTCAAGTTTAGATTTTGATATTTCAATTTTCTTAACTATGTCACTTTTATATCTTTCTGTACCACTTCCATTTTTAAAAAAGGAGATATTATTTTCATACTGATTTATATTCTTATTTATTTTGTCAATTTCAGATTTAATTCTGTTTTTTTCTTTCATTAACATTGAAGAATCTTGTTTATATAACGATATTTTTGATTCTAATTTCAACTTTTTCTTCTCTGATTCATTAAGTTTTAATGAATTATAAATAGAATTTAGAGAGTTTTTATATTCATTATTAATTGATAGAAAAGACTTAGGAACTTCACCAATATTATTCCAATCTTTATTAATCTTTTGAATTTTTTCAATATCAGATTTTACATTGTCTGAAGACTTAAATTTTTTAAGTGTAGAAAGTATCTTTTGCTTCATTTCTAAGTTACTATCTCTTTCTTTATCTAATTTAATATAAAACTCTTTTCTAGAATTAAAAAATTGATCACATGCCTTTTTAAATCTATTCCAGATTGGAGAAGATTTATATTCTGGTGTAAATGGAGAGTCCTTCCATTCTTTTTGGAGTTGAATAAATTTTTTACTAGTTGAATTCCATTCATTAGAATTTTTTAATCTTTCAGCCTCCTCACAAATTTTAATTTTTATCATTAAATTAGAAGCTAAAGTATCTTTTCTGTTTTTATAAAAATTATTCTTTTCTGAATAAAAGGTATTTGTTGAATCTCTAAATTCCTTCCACGCTTTCTTTAAGTCATTTTTATGTATAGGAGCTGTTTTTTTCCATTGTTCAATTAATTTATTTAACTCCTCATTTTTATCTTTCCATTTTTGATGTGAATCTGGCATATCATCTAAAAGAGAAATGATTTTGTTACAAATCGAAGATTTTAGTATAAGGTTTTTATTATTCTCTTGTTTTAATTCTAGAAAATAGTCATTTCTTTTTTTATTTATAATTTTACTAGCTTCTTGAAACCTATTCCAAATATTTTCTCTTTTTTCTTTAAAAACAGGACCAATTTCTTTCCACTTTTCATGTATTTTTTGTAATTCGTTAAAGGAAACATTTATTGATTTTTCTTTAATTAACTTCTCCGCTTTTTCACATAAAAGTTCTTTATATTCTAAATTTCTTTTAAAATCTAAATCTCTTAATTCTCTATTTATTTTTAGATAATCGTAGAAAAGTTCTACATGATGATTGTAGTTATACCAAATATCATTTTTATTTTGAATAGGTACGTTTCCTGTATTTTTCCATTCACCTTGGAGTGATCTAAATTTATCGAATGTAATTTTTATGGATTCTTCCTGATTAATTAGATTATTAATCTCAGTAATGATTTTTTGTTTTATTTTAAGGTTTTTTTGTTCTTGTCTTTCTTTTTCTTTTCTAAATTCCTGTTTTATCTTTCTAAATTTACTATTTATCTTTTTAAATTTAGTTTCTAAAGGATTAATCTCATTTTTTTTAGATACATCTGATTGTTTAGATGATTTAGATATTAACTTCTTATAAAAGGCTACTTTAATCTCATTCGCTTTTTTAGATACTGACAAAGGATTTGAATTATTAGATAATTTATCTAATTCTAAAATTAAATCTTCTAAAGTTAAATTAGAAAAATTAATATTATTATGCAACTCTTTATTATTATTTAAATCTTCAGTCATATCTGAAATTTATATTACAAAATTACAAATTTATTTTATCTGAATTCCATATATCCCAACTTTCATCAGCTTGAATTTGAAGCATTTCTAATCCATTTTTAATAATAGCACCATGATCCTTTCCCTTCTTTAAAAACAAACTTAACTTTGGATTATATACTACATCGAAAAGCAAATGTTTCGAATTTAAGAAACTATATGGTAGATTAGGGACGGTATTGATTTTTGGATAGGTTCCTAATGGTGTTGTGTTAATGATAATATCAACTTTATTTATAATGTTCTTATTAATATCTGGATAATCAAAACTTGAGTTTCTACTTACAATTTTATAATTTATTTTAAGTTTTTCAAGAACAAATTGTATAGCTTTTGAAACACCTCCATTTCCAAGGATTATAGCTATCTTTCTATTATCTAATAAAGGTATAATGCTTTTTTCAAACCCAATAATATCCGTATTGTATCCGTACAATTTATCACCAACTATTTTTATAGTATTTACAGCCCCTATTGTTTTGGCAGTATCATCTATAAAATCTAGAAAATCTAAAACCTTTGATTTATGTGGAATAGTTACATTTATTCCAGATAGATTGTTCTTTATGATTAAATCTTTTAAAAAACATAAACTTTCAATTTCAACATTAATATATTTTGCATCGATATTTTCAAATTTAAATTTATTCGTGAAATACTTCTTTGAAAAAGAATGATTTAATGGAAACCCAATTAGACCGTAAGTTTTCATATTTATTTAGCACTTGAAAAACGTTCCATCCAACAAACAATTAGAAAACCCAGAATTAATAATGTAAAAGCTATAATTGTTTCAGAATTAAATTGATTTGGAAAATATCTTTCATATGATAATATTTTCTTTTCACCACTGACTATAATATATTTTAATTCCTTTTTCCAAGGCCATATAATGTTTAAGGAGCCAAAGATAAAACCAGTTAATAAAGCTAGAGTTGCGTCCTTATAACTTTTAAAAACCCATGAAAGTACTCTTGAAAAACTAATTAATCCAAAAATAGAACCTAAAATAAATACTGATAGTAATAAAATCTCTAAATCTGTAATAGCATCCACCATTAACAACTGATAATTACCCATTAAAATAAGAATAAAAGAACCTGATAATCCCGGTAACATCATACCACTTATACCAATAATACCACAAATAAAGACATAAAATAAATTTTCATTTTGAGAAGTAGGTGATATGAAAGATAAAGAAAAAGCTACAGAAGCACCTAACAGTAATATAACTACGTTCCATAAACTCCATTTTGTGATTCTTTTACCAACAAAAAAAATAGATGCAAGAATTAAACCGAAAAAGAAAGCCCAAATAAAAACAGGGTAGTGTTCAAATAAATATTTGAATAAACTAGCTATACTAAAAACACTTACTATACTTCCTCCAAAAATTGATAACAAAAAATAAAAATTAGTATATTCTATAAACTCTTTAAATTTAAAATTTAATATTAGTTTGAACGAATGAATATTTATTGATTTTAATGAGTGTATTAAATCCTCATAAATTTCAGTAATTAAAGCTATAGTCCCTCCGGAAACTCCAGGTATTACATTAGCAACTCCCATAGCCATTCCTTTTAAGAATAAAATAAAATGATTTTTCATTAAATTATTTATTTATATAATCAAAAAAAGTATCACCTCTTAATCCAATTCTTAATGTTTCTAATGGGATAACTTCATCCCAAGCAATATTTCCAAGATTAACATTAGGCCCCAATAATTTGATAAACCACACTTGTTGAGGTTTTTTAGGAGCCTCCCATAAAATTTTCTCAGTAGAAATTTGAGTTAATATCTCATCAATTAAATCAGATCTTACATCACCTTCTTTTCTATAGATACCTACATTACCGCCCTCTCTTGCTTCCGCTATTACTTTCCATGAACCGGCATCTAATTCTTTTTGCATTAATTCTATCCATTTATAGGGTGCTAATAATACATTTTCATCTTTTGAACCAACCTCAGAAACAACTTTAAATTCTTTAGAAAGTTCTTTTATATAATTACATTTTTCTTTATGTGAAATATTAATACTACCATCAGACACCTCACACATAGTAAGATTCCATTTTCTTAATAAGTTTTTGTAATCTTCAAACATTCCTCTTAAAATAAATGCTTCAAACAATGTTCCTCCTAAGTAAACCATTAATCCCGCGTCTTGATATAATTTAATTTTTGTTTCAATATGTGGAGATATCGCAGATGTACCAAAACCTAATTTTATAATATCTGTATGAGGTCCACACATATCAATAAAATTCTTGGTATCATTTATACTTAACCCTTTATCCATCATCATAGTTAAACCAGATTCTCTTGGCTTTACGGTTCTAACTGGAATGTCTGTTAAAAAGAAGTTCATATTAGCATTTTTTTAGTTCCTGCAAATATAGCAGAATTTAGATTATTTATTAGTTTTGTTTTACTAAAATGCAAATGAAAGACAATGACCTTAATTAAATCAATTTCTGGAATAAGAGGTACTATAGGTGGAGAAGTTGGACAATCACTAACTCCTTTAGACATTGTTAGATTTACATCAGCTTATGCAAGTTTTATTAAAAAACAAAACTGTGAATCAAAAACAATAATTATCGGAAGAGATGCAAGGATATCTGGAGAAATGGTTAGTAATTTAGTCACCGGAACTTTAATTTCTTGTGGTTTTAATGTTTTAGACATTGGATTGTCTACAACACCAACTGTTGAAGTTGCAGTGCAAATACATCAAAGTGCTGGAGGTATCATTATAACAGCTAGTCATAATCCAAAAAAATGGAACGCTCTTAAACTTCTAAATAAAAAAGGAGAGTTTCTATCTGAAATAGATGGGGAACAAATATTAAGTTTAGCTGAAAAAAATAATTTTTCGTTTGCAGAAGTAGATAAATTGGGTAGTTATAACTTTGATAACAGTTTTAATAATTTACATATTGAGAAAGTACTTAATTTAGACTTAGTGAATGTAGAATTGGTTAAAAAATCTAATTTTAAAGTTGTTTTAGATGCTGTTAACTCTACTGGAGGTTTTATGATTCCAAAACTTTTAGAAAAAATGGGGGTAGAGTGTGTAAGATTATATTGTGATCCAAATGGTGAATTTCCTCATAATCCAGAACCATTACCTGAGAATTTAACTGAAATATCTAAGTTAGTGATTGAAGAAAATGCCGACTTTGGAATTGTGGTTGATCCAGATGTAGATAGATTAGCTTTAGTTTGTGAAGATGGAAGTATGTTTGGAGAGGAGTATACATTAGTAGCTATCTCGGATTTTGTTTTGAGTAAAACACCAGGAAATACAGTTTCTAACTTATCTTCCACTAGGGCGTTAAGAGATGTAACTATTAATCACAAAGGATGTTATAACACTTCAGCAGTTGGAGAGGTTAATGTTGTGGAAAAGATGAAAGAAACTAATGCCGTAATTGGAGGAGAAGGAAATGGAGGAATTATTTATCCAGAATTACATTACGGCAGAGATGCATTAGTGGGTATAGCGTTATTTTTAACCCAATTAGCAGAAAGAGAATTATCTGTATTAGAATTAAGGAAAACCTATCCAAATTATTTTATTTCTAAAAATAAAATTGAATTGACACCTGAAATAGATGTAAATAGCATCTTAGAATTTTTGAAAGAAAAATACAAAAACGAACAAATTACAACCATTGACGGTTTGAAAATTGATTTTGAGGATGGTTGGGTTCATTTAAGAAAATCAAACACAGAACCAATTATCAGAATTTACGCAGAAAGTGAAGGAAAAGATAAAGCTAATTATTTTGCAGAAAATATGATAAATGAAATCAAAAACTTTATTTAATGAAAAAAAGAGTATTTTTAGATAATGCAGCTACTACACCTATTGCTCCTGAAATCATTGAGTTAATTAGCGATATGATGAAAACTCATTTTGCAAATCCATCCTCTATACATTCTTATGGAAGAGAGTCTAAAATAGTTGTAGAAAATGCTAGAAAAACAATAGCTAACTTATTAAATACCTCACCGGGAAGTATTTTTTTTACATCTGGAGGAACTGAAGCTGACAATATGGCAATTAAGTGTGCCATACAAGATCATAAGATTAAACATGCAATTACATCTAAGTTATCTCATCACGCTGTTTTGTATCCCCTAGAAGATTTAGCATCTGAAAACAAAATAAAACTCTCATATATTGATATAGATAAAAATGGAGTAATCTCTCTTTCTCATTTAGAGAAGTTATTATTAAATAATGAAAGAACATTTGTATCTATCATGCATGCAAATAATGAAATTGGAACTATTCAACCACTAAAAGATATAGGTGATATTTGTAAGCAATATAATGCTATATTCCATTCGGACACAGTTCAAACTATGGCTCATTACTCATTTGATATGCAAGAACTTAATGTTGATTTTATGGCTGCTTCTGCTCATAAATTTCATGGCCCAAAAGGAATTGGATTTGTTTATATATCTGAAGATATTCAAATTAATCCACTACTAAGAGGGGGTGGGCAAGAACGTAATATGAGAGCTGGTACTGAAAATATTTATGGTATTGCAGCTATGGCTAAAGCTATGGAAATGGCTTATGAAAATCTAGAGGAAGAAACTAACTATATTAAAGGCTTAAAAAAATATATGATCTATAAACTTAAATCAGAAATTGAAGATGTTCAGTTTTATGGTAAATGTACAGATCTTGAAGAAAGTTTATATACAGTATTAAGTTGCAATTTTCCTGAAAATAAAAATTCTGAAATGTTGATGTTTAATTTAGATATTAAAGGAGTTGCTTGTAGCGGTGGATCCGCTTGTAGCTCAGGTAGTAGTAAAGGTTCTCATGTACTAACAGCGCTAGATCCAGAATCCTCAAGGCCTGGAGTAAGGTTTTCGTTTAGTAAATATAACACAAAAGAAGATATTGATTTCGCTATAGATCAACTAAAAGAATTAGTTTAATTATTTATTTTCTTTACTTTTATTCCAAGGTAAGCGTAACCAATAGTCATCATAGGAGAAATTAGATTAAAGAAGCAGTAAGGAAGATAAGTAAAGGTAGCTACACCCAAGACAGCCGATTGTGTAGCTCCACAAGTATTCCAAGGAATAAGAACAGATGTAACTGTACCTGAATCTTCTAAGGTCCTACTTAAGTTTTCTGGTGCCAATCCTTTATCTTTGTAACTTTCTGCAAACATTCTACCCGGAACTACTATACTTAAATATTGATCAGATGCTGTTAGGTTAAAAAAGATACAGGTACCCGCTGTTGTTGTAACTAAATTTCCATTTGTTTTTGCCACATCCACAATTGGAGTAGACAAACGTCTTAAAAGACCTGTAACTTCCATTATACCTCCAAAAATCATAGCACAAATAATTAACCAGATAGTATTTAACATTCCATACATACCACCTGATGATAATAATGAGTTTAGTTCTTTATTTGATGTTTCGATATTTATATCAGAACCCATTGAATTTATAACTCCTTCATATGCATTAAATATACTCATTTTGCTACTATCTGTTATTTCAAGTATAGTATTTGGCTGAAAGATAATAGCAAAAATACCACCAAGGAGAGTCCCTATCAATAATGATGGAATTGCAGGAACTTTCTTTACTATAAGAAAAATAACAACAACAGGAACTAAAAATAACCAAGGAGTAATGTTAAATGAGGAAGATAATGCAGATAGTATTTCATCAATATTTTGAGATGAGTTAACTTCTGTTTGAAAACCTAATATTAAAAAAATTACCAATGATATAGTAAAAGATGGAATTGTAGTATACATCATATATTTTATATGAGTAAACAAATCTGTTCCAGCCATAGCAGGCGCTAAATTTGTAGTATCAGATAGGGGAGACATTTTATCTCCAAAATAGGCTCCAGATATAATTGCTCCACCAATAACACCTACATTTAGTCCTAATGCTTGTCCTATTCCTAAAAGAGCAATACCAATAGTAGCAATAGTACTCCAAGAACTTCCAGTAGCTAAACTAACAATAGCAGTTATAATAGCACTTGCAAATAAAAAAATCTCAGGGTTTAATATTTGTAATCCATAATAAATCATCGCTGGAACAATACCTGATATTAACCACGTACCCGACAATGAACCTATTAGTAACAATATAATAATTGCTGGAGTAACGGATTTTATAGAACTTGAAACTCCATCAATTAACTTTTTCCAAATCACTCCGTATTTAATTCCAATAATACCCGCTACTGCAGCAGATAATAATAGCGATAATTGATTAGGCCCACCTAAGGAATTATCTCCATATAAATAAACATTTATGGAAAGAAGTATAATTAAAAATATTATTGGTAATAAAGCTATTATATAAGGGATTTTTTTCATCTATAAGATCTCCACATTTTTCATGCATTTTATCATAGTAGAGTAGGTTCTTTCAATATCATTGTCTAAACCAATAGATATACGAACTAAACCATCAGATAACCCCATTTTCTCTCTTTCATCTTCAGGTATCTCAGAGGAAGTAGAAAGTCCAGGTGCAGAAAATAATGTTTTGTAAAAACCTAAACTTACAGCTAAGTAACCAAGATTAGAGTTCTGCATTTCTTCCATCAACTGGTTTGCTTTTTCCTTAGTTTTAGTATCTATTACTAACATACCCCCAAAACCAAAACCATCATTCATTTGATGTTTCATTAACTCATGTTGTGGATGTTCTTCTAAGCCTGGATAGATTACTCTTAATCCATCTTTTTTAAACTTTTTAGACAAATACATTGCGTTCTCAGAATGTTTTTTCATTCT
>CAJXFN010000052.1 GCA_913052655.1 uncultured Flavobacteriales bacterium
GCTCCTTCAATATTAGAAGAATATGTAGAGGAATATTTTGTTCAGAATGATGAAGTCCCCTTTATGGATAAAGTTTTTGATATAAAAAAGGAAAAACAATCTAAAATACCTGCAGTAACTCATATAGATGGAACTGGTAGATTGCAATCTGTAAATAAAGATGTATCACCTAGATACCATCGTTTGATATCTGAATTCCAGAAAAAGTCTGGTGTTCCTATTCTTTTAAATACTTCTTTTAATGAAAACGAACCTATTGTAAATAAACCAGAGGAAGCGTTAGAATGTTTTCTTAGAACTAAAATGGATATGTTGGTAATGGAAAATATAATTATTGAAAGGTAGTGGAAAAAACATTTTATGATAGTACTCCATTTGAATATGGATATTCCTCTAAAGAGGAAATTCTTGAAAACATGAATTCTAACTTAAAAGAAGTTATAGAAAGATCTTATGGAAAAACAATTACTGATGTTGGTTGTGGATGTGGTAGGAATTTAGTTTATTCTTCAAAATTTGCACAAAAATTAATAGGGGTAGATTTAAGTAGACAATCTCTAGATTTTGCTAAGAAATTTATACAATCTAAAAATTTAGAATTAGTATTAGGAAATAATTTAGATATTCCGTTAAAAGATAATTTTTCTGATTTAGTTATTAGTGATGGTGTTATTCATCATACTGGAGATACTGTTAGAGCTTTTAATGAATGTATAAGAATATTAAAACCAGGAGGGTTATTGTATTTAGCGGTTTATAAAAAATACAGATATTACCCATTCTTGTATAAATATATAGGTGTTTTTTTGAGACTACTTAATAAAACTAAAGTGGGTAATTTTATTATCGAAAATACTTTTGTAGTTTTACATTTTTTGATGTATAAAATTTTCAGAAAACAAAAGTTGTCTATTAAGGAAACAAGAAATATATTTTACGATTATTTTATTACACCTATAGCTACATTTCAATCAAAAAAGGATGTTGATATATGGATAAATGATAGTAAATGTACTTTAGAAAAATACGATAGAACAAATGGTAATTGTCATGTATTTATAATTAAAAAAGGTGAATAAGAAGCCTAAAATATCAATTGTAACAATTTCTTATAATAGTTCAAAAACTATTAGGGATACTATTGATAGTGTTTTGATTCAGGATTATGAAAATATAGAATATATTATAATTGATGGCAAATCAACTGATGACACAATTGAAATCATTAAATCCTATGGAGATAGTATTTCTTATTTTATATCTGAAGAAGATGACGGTTTATATGATGCAATGAATAAGGGAGTTAGAGCTGCAAATGGAGATGTTGTTGGAATTTTAAATTCAGATGACTTCTATTATAATAATCATGTAATATCTGATGTGGCAGAAGTTTTTACTTTTAATGATGTAGATTCTGTTTATGGTGATTTGTTATATGTTGATACTGTAAACATAGATAGTATCAGAAGGTATTGGAAATCAGGAGATTTTAAATTTAAAAATATGCGGAAGGGTTGGACGGTCCCGCATCCTACCTTCTTTGTAAAAAAAGATATTTATAATAAATATGGTTTGTATTCTATAAGGTTGAAAAGTGCTTCTGATTATGAAATGATTATTAGGCTTTTATATAAAAATAAAATTTCAGTAAGTTATCTGCCAAAAATTCTTGTTAAAATGAGAATAGGAGGTATTAGTAATTACTCTATATGGAATAGATTAAGAGGAAATAATGAGGACTATATTTCTTGGAAAATGAATGGATTGAGACCACCTATGTTTATCAGATTTAAGAAGCCATTATCAAAATTAAGTCAGTTTTTTAAAAGACCAAATAAGTGAGTTTGAATAAGAATTCTAAAATATATATTGCTGGACACAATGGAATGGTTGGTTCAGCAATTTTAAGATTACTAAGATTTGAGGGTTATTCAAATATAGTAATTGCATCATCATCAGAATTAGATTTAAGAAACCAAAATCAGGTAAAGGAATTTTTTGAAAAGGAAAAACCTAATTATGTTTTTTTAGCTGCAGCAAAAGTGGGTGGGATTTTAGCAAATAGTACATATAAAGCTGAATTCTTGTATGATAATATGATGATCCAAAATAATGTTATCCACCAGGCCTATAAATTCAATGTTGAGAAATTATTGTTTTTAGGTAGTTCTTGTATATATCCAAAATTAGCTCCTCAACCATTAAGAGAAGAGTACTTGCTAACAGATTCTTTAGAACCAACAAATGAACCATATGCAATCGCGAAAATTTCTGGCATAAAGATGTGTGAGTTTTACAGAGAACAATATGGATGTAACTTTATTTCTGCTATGCCAACAAATTTGTTTGGACCAAAAGACAATTATCATTTAGAAAATTCTCATTTAATACCTGCACTTTTAAGAAAGTTTTATCAGGCAAAAACAAATAATTCTAAACATGTTGAAATTTGGGGAGATGGATCTCCATATAGGGAATTTTTACATGTAGATGATTGTGCTTCTGCTTGTTTGTTTTTAATGAACAATTATAACGATTCTGAATTTGTAAATGTTGGAAGTGGAGTAGAATTTAGTATTAAAGAAGTTGCGGAATTAATACAAGATAAAATAGGTTTTAATGGTAAGTTAGTGTTTAATACTAATTATCCAAATGGAACTCCAAGAAAACTCATGGATGTGAGTAGGATTAATAATATGGGGTGGAAATCTACTATTACATTAGAGGAAGGAATAGAAAGACTATTACCTAATTTAGAATCTGAACTAGAAAAATACATATAATTGAATATTTTAATTATTGATAATTTTGATTCTTTTACATTTAATTTACATCATTATGTGAGTGAATTTGTTGAAAATTGTGTGGTTGTAAGAAGTGATAAGTTGTCTGAAATTGAATTTATAAATTTCGATAAAATTATTCTTTCACCTGGACCTTCTTTGCCTCAAAATCACACTAATTTGTTTAAATTTTTAAAAAATTATTCTGAATCAAAATCTATCTTTGGTATTTGTTTAGGGATGCAGGCAATTACAGAGTTTTTTGGAGGAAAACTAAAGAATCTACAAAAAGTAAAGCACGGAGTAAGCTCTAGAAACAGAGTTTTAAGGAAAGATATTTTGTATAAAGGTATTCCTACAGAATTTGAAATTGGTCATTATCACTCTTGGGTTGTGGATAAGGAAAAATTACCCTCATGTTTTTATATAACATCCATGAATGAAGATGGTTTGATTATGTCTATATCACATAAAAATTTGGATATTAGAGGAGTTCAGTTTCATCCGGAATCAGTTCTCACAAATTATGGTAAAAAGTTAATAAAGAATTGGTTATTTAGTTAAATTCTGGAACAATCCAATCTCTTTTTCTTTCTAATTTTACATCTTTTAATATATCTGCTTTTACTCTTATGGTTAGTACATAACTTCTTTGATACCCTGTGGGTATCCAATGAAATAGCATTTCCCAGCAATGTAGATCCCTATACACATTAATAGAAGTGTAAGAGAAATCTTCATCAGTAAAATCATATCCAGTCTGTAATCCTAATTTCCATTTGTCAGTAATCTTTATATTTCCAGAGAGTCCCAAGGTTTTTGTATTTATTGTTTCTGAAACTGTACTTGTTCCTTTGTTAATGGTTTGAGAATAATTTAGATTTAAACTCCATGGAATTGAATAGAAGTTTCTTTTTTCCTCATGTTTATCTTCTTCCCTCTGAGAAAAGGTTTTGTCATTTATATTTATACCAGCTGAAAGATTAGAATTCTTAAATCTAGCTATTCTATGATTTTCAAATAATTCAAGTTTATGAATCCTTCCATTTTCACTAATTATATAAGGATCAAAAACACCGCTGTAACTTAGATTTATTTTATTAAACAATTTAGTTCTAATATTTAGATTTATATTACTAAAATTAAATGAATCAGCAAAAATATTGTAGGATGAGTTTATGTTTAAACTTTCAATTAGCGTTATTTTGCGGATTTGTAGAGATGTATCTTTTTTAGTTCTTATTTTTAATCCTAAAATATTATTTATTCCTAATCTTATATTTCCAGATTTATTCTTTCTTGGGCTTCCGTATATTCCATTTTGCATGACAGAATATAATTCATCATTACCTAAAGAGTCTGTTTGAACTCTTTTGAAGAATCCATATTTTTCATCTGCAAAAGAAGGATTATATGTAAATGATAGATTAGGATTTATTACATGTCGCAGTGCTGCAATCTTCCCTTTTTTAAACTGAGCCATTCCATAAATCTTAGTATTTACTGATGATGAGATACTGTAATCTCCCCCTCTAGTAAACTTGTATAAAGTGTCCGTAATTATTTCTGTCCCGTTCCACTTTTTATTTATCTGATCCACATACCATCTTTCAGTAATATTTATACTTTGAGAAGAAGTAAAATATTTAAATATCTTAAAAGAAGAGCTTATAGGAATAGAATGCCTCATTCCAGATTTAAAATTTTGTAAAGTGCTATTATGAAATAATAATGAATCTGTAGTTGAAATTTGATTCTTGGTGTTTAAAGTGTATCGAATACCAATATCATCGTACCAATTTTTTGTTCCTTGATTTCCAATATTTCTAAACGGGTAAAGCTTATTTACACTAAATGTTATGTTTGGTATTGTTAAATTTACTCTGTGAGTTTGTGTATTTTGATTATGCTCTAAAGAAGAAGAAATATTAAATGGTTTTCCATCCCAACTTTTACTTAAATTTATGCTAGATCTAAATGTATTTGATAAATAATTGTTTGCGGTTGTAAATGTATTATTTTTATGAAAAGTACTTGATCCAGCATTTACATTGGCAGAAAAGCTAAAAGTTGGATTTGCTTTTGGATCCTGCTTATGACTCCAGTTGATGAAGAAATCTTTTTTTATGTTGTAATCTGGAAATCCTATTTCGCTGTTAACTATGTTACTATAATTAATATTTAAATTACCATTATATTTGTATCGCTTTTTATATCTTAAGGTTCCTTTACTAGCCCAGCTACCTCTAGTATAAATATCTCCTTTAATAGATAGATCAATATAATCATTAATAGGAAGGTAATATCCTCCATCTTTTAGGAAAAAACCCAGGTTGGCTGATTCTCCATAAGAGGGTAGTATGATGCCAGAGCTTTTCTTTTCTGTATTTGGAAAATATCCAAAGGGTAAGAATAAGGGTGTTGGAATATTGAAAAACGTTACGTATGCTGGTCCGGTTATTATATGTTTTTTTGGAATAAGTTTTATCCTGTTTGATCTTATGGAATAATGAGGGTGTACTGCATCACAGGTAGTATATTTTCCTTTTGTAAGATATAGGATGTCGTCTTCCATCTTCTTCACCTTTTTTCCGTGAATATATCCTTCACCTTCTTGAGTAATTAGTTTTTTTACTATACATTTTTTACTTTTTAGATTATAAAGAATTTCTGTAGCTTTAAAACTTTCTTTTCCTTCTGAAAAGATGGGGTTTCCAATCATAGATCCAGAAGTGTCTTTTGTTCCAACTGCCAAAATTGTGTTGTTAATCCAGTCAACAACTATTTTGTCTGCAGTGATTTTGATATCTCCGTACTTAATACTGGCTTCGCCATAAAGAAATATTTTTTTGTTTTCTAAATCTTGAATAATAGAATCCTTACAATTTCTGATAATTTTATGTTGAATTATATTTTTTTGTGAGTTTTTACTTAAACTGTCATTAGTATGATTAATATTATTAGCTTTAGAATTGTTGAAAAATCCTGTTAATAAGAATATAATTGTAACTAGTGAAAATATATTTTTATTCAATCTAAGTATTATTTTTGTAATTAGAACGATTATTATTTTCTAGATTGACAAAACTAATGAAAATCTATCATTATTATACTTTAATTGATAAACGCATTTTTTTGTATTTTCTTTTGATTATATTCTTTAATTTTAATTCTTATTCTCAAAATACTAATAAAATTAAAACAATTGTTATTGATCCTGGCCATGGAGGAAAGGATCCTGGAACAATGGGAACAAAGAGATATAGTACATATGAAAAAGATATTGCTTTGGATATTTCCTTGAAGTTAGGCTCTTATATAGAAAAATATTTTCCAGATGTTGAAGTTATATACACTAGAAAAACAGATGTCTTTTTGGAGTTGTGGGAAAGAACAGAAATTGCAAATAAAAGAAATGCAGATTTATTTATATCTATCCATTGTGATGGGTTTAAGAATTCTAACGCTTCAGGAGCGAGTGTATTTGTTATGGGGATGAGTAAATTAAAGGCGAATATGGATGTTGCAATGAGAGAGAATTCTGTGATGTATTTAGAAGATAATTTTATAGAAAAATATGATGGATTTGACCCAAAATCACCTGAAAGTTATATTGTTTTTAGTTTAATGCAGAATACCTATTTAGATCAAAGTATATCATTTGCTCAGCAGGTAGATAAACAATTTGTTGAAAGAGCTCAAAGAAAAAGTAGGGGTGTTAAACAAGCTCCTTTTTATGTTATTAGTAGAGCAAACATGCCATCAGTCTTAATTGAAGCTGGTTTTTTAACTAACCCACAGGAGGAGGATTATTTGAATACAGATTCAGGAAAAGATTTCATAGCATCATCAATTTTTAGAGCGTTTAGGAGTTACAAAGAGGAAATCGAAGGAGTTGAGAAACATGAAAATAAAGAAAGAGATGACAGCAGTGATGTAGTTGTTCAAAAAGTTCATAGCGAAATTGAATACAAAATACAATTAGGAATATTTCTTGAATCTATGAAAAACTCTTCCATATTTCATGGGATTGAGGTAGAAGAATTTCAATCAAATGGAACATATAAATATTTAGTTAATGCGTCATCAGATAAGAAACACGCGGATAAGTTAAAAGTAAAATATAGATCAGGAAAGTTTCCAGGGGCATTTATAATAGCATTTCATAAAGGAAAACAAATAAGTGTAAAAGAAGCCTTAGATTTGCAAAACAAATAAAATTATGAGTACTAAATCAAAATCAATAAAAGTTGGGATAATTTCTCTAATTACTATTTTCCTTATTTATTTTGGAATGAACTTTTTAAAAGGGATTAATGTGTTAAATAACGGTAAAATATTGCATGCCTATTATGAAGATATTGCAGGTTTAACTGAAGGGAATGCGATTACAATAAAAGGATATAAAATTGGAACAATTACTGAGATTAAATTTGATAATGAAAGAGATAATCAATTAAAAGTTGATTTAAATATTCAAAACGATATCGAAATTCCAAAAAATTCAGTTGCTAAGATTGTTAGTTTAGATTTAATGGGCACAAAAGGTATTTCTTTAATTTTAGGTGATTCTAAAGAATTTGTGTCAATTGGAGATGAATTGATGTCTTCAATTGAATCTAGTCTGCAAGAGGAGGTAAATGCCCAGATTTTACCATTAAAGATGAAGACCGAAGAATTAATTGGCTCTATTGATTCTGTTATGACAGTAATTACCTCTGTGTTAAATAAAGATGCAAGAGAGAGTTTATCAAAGTCACTGATTAGTTTAGATCAAACTTTTAGTACCTTATCTGAAACTATGAAGGTAATAGATAAGATGGTTAATGAAAATAAGGAAAATGTAAATGTTACTCTAACTAATTTTGCTTCTATATCTGAAAACTTAAATCATTCCAATAAAGAGATAAAAAATATTTTATATAATTTTTCATCTATTTCAGATAGTTTAGTAAAAGCAGATATATTGACTACAGTAAATAAAATTGACAAGATTATCAATTCAATAAATAATGAAGAGGGTAGTTTAGGAAAATTAGTAAAAAACAAATCTATTTATGAAAATTTAGAAGCAGCTTCAAGAGAGTTAGAGGAATTAATAAAAGATATGAAATTAAACCCTGATAGATATGTAAATTTTTCAATTTTTAGTACTCCAAAACCATATGTAAAACCAAATTCTGAATAAAAGATGGGAATTTCTAACATTATATTTTTATTTGTTTTTATAACAGCTATCTATTTCTTTATCAGGAATTTAAAAAGGATAATATCAAGTATTAAATTAGGCAGAAATGTTGATAGATTCGATAGAAAATTTGATAGGTGGAAGAATATGTTTAGAGTTGCATTAGGTCAATCTAAAATGACTAGAAGACCCGTTGCTGGAATACTGCATATCATTCTTTATCTTGGTTTTATAATCATAAATATAGAGATTATTGAGATTATTGTAGATGGTGTTTTTGGTACTCATCGGTTTTTATCATTTATTATTCCGACGGAACTATATAATTTTTTAATAGGTTCATTTGAAATTTTAGCTTTTTTAGTGTTTGTAGCTTGTCTTATTTATTTAGCTAGAAGGAATTTATTAAAAATAAAAAGATTTTGGTCTAAAGAAATGACTAAATGGCCACGAACAGATGCGAATTTGATACTTATTTTTGAAATTTTACTTATGGGTGCATTTTTGTTAATGAATGCATCCGATTCATTACTGAACTCAAGAGGAGATTATTATTATTCTGTACACTTTTCAAATCCAATATCTCAGTTTTTAATACCATTTTTAGATTCATTTTCAAATAAGAATCTAGTTTTAATTGAGAGATTTTCATGGTGGTTTCATATTGTTGGTATTTTAGGTTTTTTAAATTATGTTTTAATTTCAAAACATCTTCATATTTTTTTCGCGTTTCCAAGCACTTATTATGCGAACCTTAATCCTTTAGGTCAGTTTACTAATTTAGAATCAGTTACAAATGAAGTTAAGTTAATGATGAATCCAAATTCTGATCCCTATTCTAATGTGACTGACTCAAATCCTCCCGAATCTTTTGGAGCAAAAGATGCTAATGATTTAAATTGGGTTCAATTATTAAATGCATATAGTTGTACTGAGTGTGGTAGATGTACCTCTAATTGTCCTGCAAATGAAACTGGTAAGTTGCTTTCTCCAAGAAAAATTTTAATGGATACAAGAGATAGAATTACTGAAATATCCGAAAATAAAAGAAAGGGATTAGAAGATGATAAATCCTTATTAGGAGATTATATAACACCTGAAGAATTATGGGCTTGTACTTCATGTAATGCTTGTACAGAAGCTTGCCCTATAGAATTAGATCCTTTATCTATAATTATGGATATGAGAAGATACTTGGTAATGGAGCAATCTGCTGCTCCAACTGAGTTGAATATGATGTTTACAAATGTAGAAAATAATGGTGCGCCTTGGCAGTTCTCGGCAGCTGATAGATTAAATTGGAAAGATGAATAAACTTGTAGAAAAAATTGTTGATGGAGAATTAATTTCTCCAGTATTACCAGATGAAATTAAGAATTATCTTATAGACATTGATGGAACTATTTGTGATGATATACCAAATGAAGAACCAGAAAGAATGGCTACCGCAAATTTATATCCAGATGCTTTG
>CAJXFN010000053.1 GCA_913052655.1 uncultured Flavobacteriales bacterium
CAACAATTTCAGAAAGTTTAGATAATCTATATCTTCCATTTGTTAATTTATACGGACCTGAAACTGTACCTAGTTCTTTAGTAATTAACTCAGCAAATTTTGGATCAGTTACATTTTCTTTGTTTAAATAAGGGAAAGCCTCAATTACTTCAGATGTGTATCTTGATGCAAACAACTCATCATTTTCTGCAGTTTTAAATTGATTAGAAAGTAAAACCATTTCATCTCTAACTGAAACATCATCTTGAGATGAAGGAACTACAGTAAAAGTAACATATTCTACATTTCTAGTTTCTTTCTCATTCTGATAATTAGATATATTATTATTATAATATTCTAAAATTTCTTCTTCTGATATTTCAATATCTTCTATAGTAGTAAATGGGATAGAAACATAATTTACAGTAGCGTTTTGAGTTCTTGAATTTAATACTTTCACAGCTTCTTGAGTTGTAGTATAAATACCTTGTTCAACTAAATTCTGGTATTTTTGAGACAGTCTATCTTGTATTACACCTTCCTCCATTTGTAAAAATGGAGTATAAAATTGTTCATACTCACCTCCATTATTTACTAAATCATTAATGAAATTATCTGCAAGTGCATTATCAAAAGTGTTTGATTCTTGGTTTGTGAAAAATTGAGTAAATGCAGAATGTCTATTTACTTCATTTATACTTCCGGTTTGTAGTTCATATATCTCTTTACCACATACATCTAAACCAATATTTTCTGTAACAGAACTTATAATTTTGTCCTGAATCAACTTGTCCCAAGCAAAGTTTATCTGTTGTCCCTCTTGATAATTTTGATATTGTTGAGTATTTTTTATTAGAGTTAATGCTTCAGAAAACTCATTTGGTTTTATATCTTCATCATAAATACTTCCAACAGAACCATCTTCTCTAGATCCTGAACTTCTGCTATTAATAAATTCTGTTAAAATAAATGCTAATAAAGCTCCCCCAACAACTATCACTAATAATAGACCTCTATCTCTTATTTTTCCTAATACCGCCATTTTGTTTTTAGTTTAGATTAAAAAATTAGTATGCGAATATACAATTGTTATTTGAGTTATGAAAATAGATTAAATATGGATTTATTCTATAAAAATTCGTATTAATTTAATACTCTTTTCATCTACAGAATCAATTAGAATTCTCTTGTCTTCGAAATCTATTCTTTCTCCTTTTACAGGTATATCCTCATGTAAAGAAAGAAAAAGGCCAGCAATTGTCTCGTATTCTTCAGATTCTGGTAAGTCTAGATTATATTTATCATTTATCTGGTCGACCTCCATTCTTGCTGAAAACAGAAATTCTTTTTCGCTTATTTTTTCATCAATGATATCATCATTATCATGTTCGTCTTCAATATCTCCTACAATCTCTTCTGTTACATCCTCAATAGTAACTAAACCGGATGTTCCCCCAAACTCATCCACCACTAAAGCTATGCTTTTATTTTTATTAATGAATGTATTTAGCATTTCATTTGCAGGCAAACACTCAGTTACTATTGGTATTGGTAACATTATAGATCTTATTGTTAGTGGTTTTTTAAATAAATCTGAAGAATGAACATATCCTATTATATTATCAATATTCTCTTTAAAAACTGGGATTTTAGTAAATTTTGTATTTACAAACAATTCTGTTAATTCTTTTATACTAGAATTGATGTTTATAGCAGACACATCTGTTCGTGGAACCATGCACTCTCTAACTTTTATATTAGAAAGCTCTAATACGTTCTGCAACATCTCAACTTCAGTTTGCTGAGGTTTTTCTCCTACAGTATTTTGTGTTAGACTTTCTAGATATTCATCAAGATCTAATTTACTAAAAACCTGATTTACTTGTTCTGTTTGCAACCTAAAGACATACTTTAAAACAAATTCGGATATAACTATCATTATAAATACCACTGGATATAATAAAAAGTAGAAAATTAACAATGGTAAAGAAAATAACCTAAGCATGTAATTTGGATTAATTCTAAAAATTGCTTTTGGAATAAACTCAGCTGCGACCAAAACAATTATGGTGGAAATAATAGTCTGAACTAATAACAACAACATATCAGATTTAATGAATTCTAAATGTGGTGATAACAAATCAGTCATAGATATACTAAAAATAACTAATGCAATATTGTTACCAACTAACATTGTAGCTATAAAATTAGACTCATCTTTTGAGAAAATAGATAAAATTTTAGAAACAAAAGATCCTGATGTTTTATCTAACTCCAGTTTAAGTCTATTTGAGGAAACAAAAGCAATTTCAATTCCTGAGAAAAAAGCAGAAAGAAATAAAGTTATTATAACAATTGTTAGAGACATATTTATTTATCTATACTAAAGGATCCTTTTGCTTTTGATATCTCATAATCCATAAAATCCGGAGTAGATTTGAAACCAACACCAGTAATAATTTCATCATTTGTTTGTATCTTCACTTCAAGGTCTGTGTAAATCAAATCCAGATTTTTATCCCAAATTAATTGCTCTGTTTGTAGAGTCTTGTTATCTGAACTCTTTAACACTACATCGTTTAATGCCATCATAATATTAGTAGTATTATTTATTATTGCTTTCTCAGATGTTAAAACTGACTTTTTGTTTTTATTATCTAATTTAAAAAAATCAAAATGGACTCCACCATACAATTCTACTTTATCTTCATCGTTTACAAATCTCTGCATATTATTTGAGAAAACTCGAACTTTTATGATTCCATTTTCAGTATATTGAATTTCAGTATGAAACAACTCTTCAACAGGCAATTCTTCTAGAGAAATAAAATGATTAATATTTTCTTGATTATTCTCGCAAGACAAAAACAATACAAATGAAAAAAATAGTATAACTAACCTTTTCAAAGACCTAGTCTCTAGTTCGTACTGTAGTTGATCTACCAATCCAACATCCTACTTTGTAAGATGACCCCTCTTCTAAATTCAGAAAGAAACAATCCTCTTTTGAAGGAAACTGTTTAGACCATGTTGAGATTCTCTTGTTTGCCTTTTCAGAAAGTAAATTGTCAATACTCTTAGCTTTCCTATAAGCGTCTACCGCTACCCAATACACAGACCTTTGTTCTAGACTTGATGATCCACAACTACTTGCGGAAGAAGCATAAATATCCCCAATTATTATATATGGCTCTCCCCATTCTGGTTTCAAATCAGCGGCACTAGTGGCAGCAGACCTTGCTTTTGAATAGGATTTTGTCATTTGATACGCATAAGCTAATTTCAAATAATAAGAAGCTTTAATAGATTCATTTTCTGTCATTTCAATAGATTGATTAAAATAATCGACTGCTGCAGAATAATTTTTCTTAGATAAACTTGTATTCCCCATGTCATATGCAGAAGATGCGGTAGGTTCTAAATCATGAAGTTTGGTCGCAGCAGTAAAAAAAACTTCATTATCTGTACAATCTTTTTTATCTAATAATGATGTTACCTTCTTTAATAAGCTCAAACTAGGATTACCTTCTTCTAATCTAGACTGAAATACTAATATTAAGTCATCACAAGAAGCGTAAGGAGCAAACATATTTTCAATATTCTTTTGTGCTGTTTCATAATACTTTACATACTTCTGATTATTAGCAATATTGTACACAATAATATCTGAAACAAACACATAAGCATCCAGAATATCTTGTTTTGTAATCAACTCAATAGAGTCATGATCATCAACAGGATCCCAGTCACTACTAAACTTTTCATATTTTACTAAAGATTTAAAATATGATACTAAAACATTAGGCATACTAGAGTTACCTGTAGATACTACAGATACCCTCATCATCTCAAATGCTTCAATAAATCTACTAGGATCATACTTCAATAAATCTGAACCTTTACTACCAAGTATTTTTTCTTTGTTACCAAAATATTGAATTCTTGTATCATATATCAACATTAGTGTATCCAAATAATACTCTTTGTTTGCGTTGTCCTGCTTTATCTTATGATGATACAACTTTGGCCCATTCGCAAATGTATTTTGGTTAAATGAAGGGCAATTTTTAAATACTTTTCTCCATGATTTTAAGGCTTCATCATAATTTTTTTGCTTATATTCATTTCTGTAAATTGCATAATCTGTTTCACACTCCGATTGAGCATTTAAACTAAAAACCATTCCTAAAAGAGCTGTTAAAATTCCAATTTTTTTTATCATCTTTTTATTTTTTTTTAATCATATTTTCTTTTAACAAACCAAATTCCTTTAAAAGTAACTCCTAAAGTGAATCTGAAAAATTGTTCTTTAATTAAGTTATCTTCTGTTGTTCCCTTGTCTCCAATTTCAAAACTAAAATTGTAAAATGTATTTGTTCTTTTAATTGGAAGTCCAAGACCTAAGGTTAAAGCAGTTTCTGTTAGTTGATTATTTCTTAAGTTCAAATAAGTTTTATTGTACCTTCCACCTATTCTGTATTGTATTTTCTTCCAATATTTATTATGAGCATTATAATCTGGTGTAAATTGAATACCTCCAGAATAACACATGCTGTTTTTAAGATTATCTTCTTCTACAGCGACTCCATCAATTAAAAATTGATAATCAGACCAATTTTGAGAAGAATAGTTAGCTACTAACAATAATTTCTCTGAATTATAAGATGCGCCGGCAGATATCTTTGAAGGCATAACAATAGTAGCTTTTTGAATAACATTTTGAAAAGTGTCTTTAATAATAAGAGAAGTTGTATAATCATATGTTGTACCCAATAAAGTTTGCTTTGCGTCCAAATTAGTGAAATTTTGAAAACTCAAGGCAAATGCAAGAAATTTATCCTTATCAATCTCTGCATTAAATAATAATCCCGTCTCATAAGATAATCCTGAAATATTGGTTCTATCAACAGAACTCACATTAAACATATCAGAATTGAAATCAGCTGTTTTATTCCTGCTTAATCCACCAAATAAATAAGATGCATTGACACCAATAGAAAGTGTCTGATGTAATCGTAAAGAAGTACCGAAATAATACTTGCTAAGGCCTCCACTTCCTGTTGATGAAACAGAAACTGAATCTTCTAACGAAGTTTCGTAATCCATATAATCCAGATTATAACCTACGGAACTATATGGTAATAACCCAGAACTGACTGTAAAATATTTGTTAATTGGAAATCCAATCGCTACATGACTAAAAGTAGTGTTACTCTCATTTTGTGATTGATTAGATGTTGTAAAATTATGAATAGAAGAATTAAGTGCTGTTGAAAATAAAAATGAATTTGGCTGAAAGGAAGAATAAGTAGCTGGGTTTTCAGAATTAATTGAATTAGAATTAAAATATACAACGGAAGCTCCTCCTAAGGCAGATTGTTGTGCTGATATTGAACTGCTTAAAGTTCCTAATCCGAAACGGGAGTAAGGTGAACTAGTTGAAATTTGAGAGAATGACATTGTACTCAAAGATAAAAACACAATCAGAAAAACGCAACTAATCTTATTCATTATATTTTAAAATTTCATTAAGTCCTTTAAGGACAAGGTTTTGATCTGCAAATATGCTATTTTTTAAGGCCTTATCAAAGAAAAAAGCATCTCCTCCTGTAACGATAACGATTAAATCTTCGTTTTCTTTCTTTAAATCAGAAATAATTAGCTTTATCTCAGATAAGACTCCCTGTTGAACACCAGAAATTATCGATTCCTTAGTGCTTTTACCAATAAAATAATTCTCAGAATGAAAAGTTATCTTTGGTAAATTATCCGTAAATTCATACAACGATTTATACCTCATTTCAATACCAGGTGAAATTCTTCCTCCAAGAAAGACTTTATTTAAATCAATGAGATCAAACGTGATACACGTTCCTGCATCAATAACTAGAATATTTTTATTTGGATATAAAACAGAAGCAGCTACGACATTTGCAATTCTATCATTGCCTAATGTTTTAGGAGTCTCATAGTTTATCGTAATTGGTAGTTTAGTAGTATGATTTAATACAACTAATTTTGTATTTACATTCCAATCTATTTTCTTTCTTACTGAAGATACTATTACAGAGTTTACACTATTTTTAGATATAATTTGATTAATATAGTTATGATCAACTTCATTTTTTTTTGACAATTGTAGTAATTTGTCATTGTTAAATAAAGCATATTTTACTAATGTATTGCCTATATCAATAATTAATCTCATCGTTAGAAATAAAGCCCAAATTTACAAATGTTTTATTTGTAACATAAAGGTTGTAAAATATTTCTCAAAATAAAAAAATAAGTTACATTTGCATTCGAAAATAAGTTGGTGCTATAGCTCAGTTGGTAGAGCAAAGGACTGAAAATCCTTGTGTCCCTAGTTCGAATCTTGGTAGCACCACTTTGTTGAAAAGACCTCTGAAATAAGGGGTCTTTTTTTAATTCAATATCATTTACATACTTATAAATAAGATAATTATATTTTGTAAATTTGCTTTAATCATTCTTCATTCTAAATGTGTAAGAAAATTATTATATCTCTTATTTGCATTGTATTCTCTATGCAAAGTTCATCTCAGTGTATTCCGGATACAATATATCAAGATTCACTTCCTAATATTTGGCCATCAAGTGGATTTCCTGACGCTACGATAGGAGAAAGTTATTCACAAATATGGACAATGAAAATTCCTTCTACTTTAATTGAAGCAGCCCTTGGTGACACTGCGTTTGTTACAGTAGACACCTTAGGACAAACATTTTATATAGGAGATTGGCCAGTTGATAGTGTAGTAACTATTGATGTACTAAACACTCCACCTGGAATGTCTGTAGACTGTAATACTTCTAATTGTGTTTTCCTTGGAGGAACAGTTGCATGTGCGGAGATAAACGGTATACCCACAACTCCTGACTGGTATGATTTACAGATTATTTCAAACCTATATTCCCATGGTGTTATTACGGTAGTTGTAGGTGGAGTTCCTTTAACATTGCCTGTAAATGTTAATTATTTTGATATTGTAGGTCATTATGATACAGTTAGCAGATATATGATAACAGTCAATCAAGCATCTTCTTTAGAAAATGTAAATAATAAGCTTGAAATAATAAATATCAGTCTTAAGAACAACAACCTACAACTAAAAATACAATCTAACTTTTCCGATAAATTCCAATTAAATATTACTGATTTAATAAGTAGAAGAGTTCTTGTAAAAGAAATTATATTAGAATCTGGTGAAAACAACTTTATCTTCAACCAAAAATTACAGAATGGATTATATATAATTAATCTACAGAATCAAAACACAAGAATTTCTGATAAATTTTATCTAGATTCAAAATAAATGAAAAGAATTCTTACACTTATTTTCTTTTTTCTTCTTTCTAACAACATACATTCTCAAATTTTAAAAGGTAAAATTATTGACATAGAAGGAAGGTCAATTAGAAACGCAAGTATATCTATTTCTAATGAGAATCTATGTTATACTAATAATTTTGGAAAATTTAATGTCAAACTCAATGAAGGACTTCATCTAGTTTCTGTAAATCACATAAATTATAAGAATAAAACTATTGAAATAAATCTAAAAGATAATCAGACTAAAAAATTAAATATTATTCTTGAAAGAAAAATCAATTTGTTAGATGACGTTGAAATAATTGAAGAAAAATCTGAAAAAATCATTACAGATGTATTATCAATAAATGTTATAGATTCAGAGAAATTTCAAGAGGAATCAAATAGTGATTTATCTGATATAGTTCAACGATTTTCTGGAATAACACTTACTGATAATCAAATCAGCATAAGAGGTGGCTCTGGGTGGAATGCGATGGCAGGAAGCAGGGTTTTAGTTTTGATAGATGACATACCACTTCTATCTGGTGATATGGGACAAATTCCTTGGGATTTAATTCCTATAGAAAATATTGATCAGATTGAAGTCACTAAGGGAGCTGCTTCTGCAATTTACGGTTCTTCTGCGATGAACGGCGTTATTAATGTGAAGACAAAAACTGCAAATCAGATGCTTATTTCTCAACATCCATTTATTGGGCATACTAAAATAATTAATAAGTATGGAGTATATGACAATCCAAAAAATATAAATCTAAAATGGTGGGACGGAACACGTTCATTTTATTCTACTGACATCTTACACTCAAATATTATTGGGAATACATCTTTAACTCTTGGGTTAAATCATTTAAAAGATTATGGATACAGATATCTTGAAGAAAATAAGAGAAATCAATTATCCTTGAACTTATTACATAATTCAAAAAAAATTGAAAATTTATTATATGGTATAAATGGTACCTTTATGAAACAAAATGTGGGTAATTTTCTTCTATGGGAAAGTTACGAAAATGCTTACATCCCTATAGACAGCAACCTCTATCAAACAAATTCAACCTTATTTCACATTGATCCATACATAAACTTTATAACACAAAATGGAAAACATTCTATAAAAAATAGATACATGAGAATTGGACTAGATAATAGTACCAATAAAGAAGATACAGGTAAAGATTTATTTTCAGAAACATATTATCTTGATTATAAATTTAATGGAAGGATAAATTATTTATTTTCCGACATAACATTTGGAGCAACTATTAGTAATGTACTGTCATATTCGGAAGTATTTAACGGAGAAAATAAAAGTAACTCTCAATCTATGTATGCAATCCTCGAAAAACAAATAGATAACACAACATATTCTGTAGGAAACAGATATGAATTTATACGGATTAAATCAGAAAAAGAATTTGAACTAGCAAACGGAGATTCAACAAATGACTTTAAGGTTACATTCCCTTTATTTTATGCTGGAATAAAACACAAAATTAACACACATAGCAGCTTAAGATCATATTTCGGGCAAGGAGTAAGATTTCCAAGTATAGCAGAAATGTCTGCTTCTACAAACGTTCATGGGGGAACATATATCTACCCCAACCTTACTTTAAAGCCAGAAAATGGATGGAGTTTTGAAAGTGCGTTTCATTATAATAAAAAGATTAAGAATTTACTAATTGATTTTGATCTTGCGTATTTTTTAATGAAATATGAAAACATGATGGAGTTTAGTTTCGCTCAATGGGGAACAGAATATGATATAGAACATGCCTACGGACTTGGTTTTAAAACTGTCAACATAGGAAAAACTCAAATTGACGGAATAGAGACTGAATTAAATGCATCATATAATTTTCATGACAATATAAAATCTAATATTTCAATTGGATATACGTATATGAATCCTATTTCCTTAAGTCCTGATTCGATTTACGCACAAACAAATAATTTAGGAGTAGTACAAGATATTACATTCAACAATAGTAGTTCTGACACAACTATCTTAAAATATAGATACCAACACTTATTTA
>CAJXFN010000054.1 GCA_913052655.1 uncultured Flavobacteriales bacterium
GTCGGGGTAGCAGGATTACAACCTACACTCTATTTACATGATTACAGCAAGCTTTAAAACTAAAAATTGCTCCGCTTTATGCACCACTAAGCAATCTACTAATACAAAAATTAAGAAAAATATCTCTATTACTTTCCTAAACTTTTAATATATTCTAATTCCTGTAAAGCTACTTTATCATTAGGGTTGATTGAAATAATCCACTCTAAAATTTCTTTAGCTTTCTCATATTGTTTAAACTCAATCTCAAGATACGCTTTTCTTCTCCAAAGAAATAAAACATATTCTATATTTATATCACCTTGTTCCTTCTCCATTTCATAACGTAACTCTTTCTCAGTTATATAAATTGATCTAAAATCTCTATTAGCTATTAGGCAATTTATATACTCCATTACATATTCTTCTCTTTTATCATTGTCATAACAATATTCAAGATGATAAAGAGCTTTTTCATAAAAGCCTAATTCATAATAACACCAGCCTATTAGATAGGAGCATTCAGTAAACAGTTTTGTTTTTTTATTATTCCACTCTTCTCCACTCCACCATTGTTGAGAGAGATACTTATGGACATTCTCAAAATACTTAATCGCATCCCAGTATCTTTTTTCTTTTAGAACAGCCTTTCCGCTATAGAAATCCTGTGAAATATCAGGATAAGATATCATATCTAGTAAATGTTTATCTAAATAAGAAAGAGAGTCATAAGCTTCACGATCTACTTTCTTTAATATCTCTTGCATTGTATTCTCATATAAAGATTTATTAATTTCCCTATTTCTAACATCATGTGTCATTAAAATTGAGAAACTTTCTGGTTGTGGAGAAATTCCTGACTTACCTCTTTCTAAATGAATTGTAGGCTTACAAAATGTAGCATTAACATAAAAAGCCTTATCTCTTAATCCATATGGATATGATAAGTGAATTATTAAGATAGCCTCAACTTTTGATATTGATTTATCGTTCATTTCCTCAGGATTAGTAGCGTATCTATCCCTATAAGACAAAGTAATAACTTCATTAGCTGATAATCCTGAAACACCTCTTTCTTTATACGATCCTTTTCCATTTAAATTATGGTATCGATTTAAAAGATTGTAATTCCAAATAGAATCAATGTCTGAAATTGTTATTAGTTTGCCATTATTTATAGACAGAATACCAACTTCATCTTTTCTGATATGTAATAAATCGTTTAAGATATCACCAAGCTTGACAGGGTTGTCATCACTTGATGAAAACTGATATTTTCCTGATTGATGTTGAAATTCTAACTCACGTTGCATCCATGAAAGTTCCATAAAATCTTTCATGTCAAAAAATGGTTTGTAATTTAGCATCAAATCTCCAATTAATCTATTCTCTTCTACTGGCATTTGACGACCCATATCAGATAAACTAGATCTAACATTCTTAAAAACAGTTTCAATAGTAATATTCTCTTTCAGTAAGTTCTTTGATAATTCCAAACAATATGCTGAATTCTCTTTATCTCCATCGGAAGCAACCTCACCATAATCAGTAGAATATGCAATAAATGTTCCTGACGGCCCATTAATTTTAGCTAATCCTTGACCTTGTATTGAACGAGTCCAAGTATTTTCAAATGGATTGTTTCTGCATGCATCTAACACCAAAATAGTAGTTTTGTTTTCAGCTCCACCCTTCAGATATGACATTAGTCTATTAACTGGAATGCAATAATCTATAACATCTTGTGTTCCTCTCAGTTCTACCTGAGTTGGAACTAAATAATTAATGCCATCAACTTGAATTCCATGTCCAGCATAATAAATCATAAATACATCAAAAGAATCAACTTTATTATGAAAATCTCTAATCACATCAATAAAATCATCTCTGGTCTTTAAATTATAAGACAACATGACCTCAAAATCTAATTCATCTAAAGTTTCATAGATTAATTTAGCGTCATTTACTGGGTTTTTTAATTCTCCCTTATCATAATCTGAATTACCAATAACCAATGCTAACCTTTTCTCATTCTGAGAAAAAACTAATAAAGGAACAAATAATAAAAGTAGTAATAGTTTTTTCATGCTACAATAATACAGAAAATTATGGGAATTTTTAAGAGAATATATTAGGGTCAGCTAATCAATCTACTAAAACAAACTTAAGAAAATAATTGGATTTTTTTGTTTTCCATTTTAAAAAAAAGAGTATTTATTTTTTAAGTAAGTTTGTTGTAAAATAAATATCAACTATGGAATTAAATGAAAAAATTGACAAGTTCAGAAAAAGTGGTATAACAGTAAGTATTATTACTTTCTTAGTTTTTCCTGTACTACTATATCTATTAAGCAAAGAAATAGCTAGTGGTAATAAAGAATTTGGTAATGAAAATTTTCTAAATTTCTGTTCTTTATTCTGGATGTTACTCAGTACTTTGTTATGGATATCATTATTTAATAAACTAAAGTAAAGATATACGGACATTAGTACTGGTAATCAGTAAATTCTTCTAAAGAAGGTTAGATTTTTGTAGAGAAAAAAGTTGGGGTAACAGGATTACAACCAATAAAAAATTAATTTCTAGCAAACAATCTTTATTCAAAGCTGATTAGAAAAACTTTTATAGATAATTTATTCAGCTGCGTCTACAAAATCATCCAGAGAAATATCAATAGACATATTATTCAGAGAATGTATCACTAATATTCCAACTATAATTAAAGGAATAAAGATAATGAGTAACAGATTTCTATAAAACCTTTTTCTTTTTTTTACATCTTTAGGAATTGGTTTTGAAAGATACCACAAAATTGACCCAAAATAAGATAGAATTAAAGTAATACCCAATATTGGACCATAATCTGGAGAAGATTTAGAAATAATTTCTGAATGATTAAATACCTCATTGTTAATATTATTAATTGGGAACGATGCATAACTTACATTTGTAAGAGATACTAGAATAAGTAAAAATAGATTTGTTTTTTTCATAATACAAAGAAAAAAAAAGAAAAAAGAAATATTATGCAAAGCATAATAAATAAAAAATCCGTATTCCTTTAAAATTTGGAAATAATTTTATTTACCAATCAACACAAAAGCACCCCAATAATATGGGGAAGAATAACCTTCTGTATTTTTTATTGTGATTTGAGCTTGTTTAAGAGATTCTCTTTTAGTCATTCCTCTTTCTATCCAGTTTGTATAAAATGTAGTCATTAACATCTGAGTTGCTTCATCATCAACTTTCCATAGGCTCATTATAACATTTTCAGCTCCCGCCTCTAAGATACTTCTTTGTAATCCGTAAATTCCTTCTCCACTCACAAAATCTCCTACACCAGTCTCACACGCACTTAGAACAACTAATTCAGTCTCTGTTAAGTTTAATTCACGGGCTTCTAATGAAGTTAAAATCCCATTATCCTCAGCTAAAACCTCCCCTCTTATTGTGTTTTGAGCTCCCGATAAGAGCAATCCTGAACGCATCAATGGATGTTTATAATCTGTATTGTTCTCAACACCCATTAATTTCGCAATTGGATCATATTCATGTTCCTGTTCAGGAAAGAAAAAACCATGAGTAGCAATATGCATTACTCTGGGTGAGTTCACCTCCTTTATTTTTGTCTCATTTGCTAAAGCACCCTCAGTTAGAGATACTGACCAATTATTATTCTTAAATAAATTATTTAGAGCATTAATCTCTATACCAGTACCTGGCAACTGACTTATACCAGACCTTTCCAATTTCTCAAAATCAACTAAATCCACATCTCTTGTGACATATGTCTTATCACTTATAAATGTTACATCTGATTTACTTAGGTCAAATTTAGGATTCCCCACAATCTCAATATTATTATTTTTATATAAACTAGGATCTGAAGTCTTATTAGATATAAAAGCTCTTGCGCTTGATACTATTCTTATGTCAGCTGTCTCTAAAAGATACTTGCCTTTATCTACATCAAATAATGTAGCAATACTAATATTATTATAAATTCCATCAGGGGACAAAAATATTGTTTTATCATATCCTACTTTGTCAATAATCTTCTTCATAAAGAAGTCATAACTTCTATTGTCAATATTGCTGTAATCATCGTTGACAAAAGAGCTATAGTATGGAAGAAAACGATCTTCAAAATTATCCTGATCATCTAACATAATCAAAGCAGGATCATTATCTGGAGAAATCACTATAGCTGTATAAAATATGCTATCTGTGTATCTTAAGAGAAAGGTTTCATCAATTCTATTTATTCTAATAATTTCAACATAACACTCACTTTCAGATAAATTATCCTTAATTAACTCGTAAGCAGTAAAATTAGGGCTTTTAGATTCAGTACTGTAAAAGTAATTCACAATTAGTTTCTCTAAATTTATTATTTCTTTATTCAAAATATCTATATCATCATTACTCTTTCCAATATCCAATGCAGTAAAAAGATCTTCTCTCTTATTAGTTAATTCTTCTAATTGTGAAATAAGTATTCTATCTCCTGTTTTATTTACCTTTTCAAACAATCTTTTATTTGAATTTTCTAGAAGAAATGACCTAATAAAGGATCTCCTATTAATTAATTCTATTAAATAATCTATTGATATATCATTTGTCAAAAGAAAAGAATTAATCCACTCATAATCATCTATGTTATTAGATATTAATAATGACTTTTCATTATCACTTAAAAAGAGAGATCTTGTGATTATATCTTGTTCCTTTCTAGATATAATATTCATTTTTTTCTGGAAAGATTCATTTGAGTTATTCCAATCAAAATCTGATTCTGAAATCCATTCCTGAGCTGCAATATTACCATACTCTACTGATTTATCAAGATAATGAAAAAATTCATCGTATAATAAATTAGCCTTTTTAACACTATCTAAGTCATAGTAATACAGCCCCTGGAAGATTTTTGACATAGATATAAAATAATAAATTTCTCCAAAAAAATAATTGCTCTGAAGATCGAGTTCTTCCATCAATTTTAAGGATTTCTCAAAGAAGCTATTAGCTTTTTCTGCAGATTCTATTTTCAAAGGTTTTTTGTATAATAAGTTTAGACCTTTATACTTATAGAAATCAACTAAAGTCTTATCATCTATATATTGATCATAATGATCAACAATTTTCTCCGCAATTTTAATATATATTTGCTGTTCACTATAATTATTGGTAGATACCGACAAATCAAATAATATTTGTAGATATAGCTTATAATCTCGTAATTGAGAAATTGTAATAGCATCTAATATTTCAAAACATTCTAACAATATCTTTCTAGATTCCTCAAAATCCCCATTTCTAAGTGCTATTTCATGTTCAATATATTTAAATTTTATTGCATCTTCAGTCAAATCCAAATCGTATCTCCTTATTATTTCTTTAGCAGGTGTTAGATATTTGAGAGCATCAGACTCGTTAGTATAATCTTTTAATATTGAATAATATATGTGTAATCGTCTTGGATCATACAGATCATATCTTTTTAAATGTGCTTCAGATAACTCTATAGTTTTATCTGAAAAAGACACATCTGAACTGTATAGTAATAAAAGGAGATTTTCTTCCCAAAAAGTTATTTTATCAAGATCATTCCCAACAAGAATCTCTGCTTTCTTTATCAATTCATTTATTTCCAATAAATTTCTGTCGTGCAATTGATATTCAAAAAATTCTAATAAAATTGAAAATAGTTGTATTTCAGTTGGTTTAAATATAGTAGACCAAGATGTTGTATTTGAATTAATTATATTTTTTGATTTGTCTATTAAATTAGAACAATCTTTAAAAGACAAATGACCTCTTTGGTATAGATCAATGACGTTAATATAAATCTGAATTTCTAAAAACTCGTTATTAATCGTCTTCATTATATTATCATTCATAGCAATATCTACAGCCTCCTTATATTTAAATTCTTCTATTAATGAACGTACTTTAATATAATAAAAATCATCATTTCTATTGTTATTTCTCAGCTCTAGATACCTTCTTGCATGATAATCAGATTTAATATTATCATCTCTTCCTACATCAAAATTATGAAATAATTCTAGATGCCAATCTGCTAACGTTGTATCTGGTATACATTTACATTTTTCTGCATAATCTACACCAAGTTTATAATATCTAATAGACTCGTCATTATCTCTTAGAAAGACATCATAAATCTCTGAAATATCTATATATTGTCTAACTACTATTTCATGATCTGCTCCATATCTTTCTATATAAATAGGTAATTGAGAAAGTTCTATTTCAACCCACTTTAAATATTGATCAGTTCTTTTATAATAAGTTGCATAACCATGAAGAATCTGCATAGCGTACATTTCATGAGAATGATCACATATAGAATCCGCATAATCTAATAGATCTTTAGCCTCATCAAACATCTTTAAATTACAATATATAAGATTTGCCCTTGCAACGCAGTCATACAGAAAACTGTCATCTGTATTTTTCCACCAATTCTTATCAGTGTGTCTAATCAAAAGTGACTGATAATCAGCGGTTTTTAAACTATCTGGAAACCAATTCTCTTGCGTTATTACCAATCTTCTATAGATGTCATATTTATATAAATCTATATTTCTTTTATGGTTTTCTATGTATTCATTTGGAATAATATCTTTGTAAACAGAAACTCGTGACATTTGAGAAACAATTTCCAACTCTTTTAAAGAGTAAAATTCTATCTTATCTATTTCCTCCTGTGTACATCTATCAAGTTTTAAATACTTCTTGAAGTTAAAATACAAGTTAGATAAATCATTATATTGGGAACGTAAAAGAGCAATATGAATAGTATCATTATCAATATTTAAATTAATACTACGATTATACGAATCTATAAATAGATCTACCTTACCTGCATCTCTTTGAGATTTTCCTAGCCATGAGTAAAGAAACATAAGTTTACGGTTATTTTTCTTCTGTTCTTCTTCCCAAATTTTAATAGATTCTAAAAAATTTCTTTCGCTTAATAAGAAATCTTCTTGTCTATATAAAAAAAGTGCTTTTCGATATAAATAATCAGCATAAACTGTATCTAACTTATATCCTTGAATCTCTACAAGACGTTCTGTCTCTTCTAATAAATCATGAGGAATATCACTACTGTTTCTAAATAAATAAATTAATGAATCTGAATATTCTTCCCATGTTTGACTATATGACACAAAAGGAGATAATAAAAGAAAAAGAATAAATAGTCTTTTCATACTACAATAGTAATAAGAATTTCAGGATTATCTTTAATCTAATAATAGAATTCTAATAGACTTTATGAGAAGTAGTTCATATTACACATAAAATACGAAAAAACAAGAGTGCTAACTATTACGTAGTTAATATTTGGATAAAAACAATGAATATGATTACATTTGTTCAAACATAAAAACTTAGAATTATGAACAAATTATTACTATTTTTAATTTTATTATTCCCTATATACTCACTATCTCAGGATTCTGAAAGAGTTTTAGAAATTGAAAGAATGTATTCAAAAATAATTATAGATGAGATTAATACAGAGTGTTATGAAGTTCAATGGAAAAACAAAAACCTTAGGGCTTACGGCAGAGATTTTTGCAATGCCTCAGAATGCATATACTCTAATGACAACAAAAAGATTACCATTAGCTATTTTTTACCAAAATCAAAATATGATATCAATTTAGAAAACGCAATAACTGTGAATTATTTTTTTAATAACAATAACTTATTTTTTTTAGAAATGAATGAGATTAAATTAATTAGAAATCAAGATGGTAGAGAATACAATCCAATGAAACCAAATTTTATTAAAATCAAAACAAATATTTATTTCAAAAAAAATGGAGATGTTGAAAAGTTAACAATTGTAAATAAAAAGTTTTTAGATGGTGAACAAATATCAGTAATTGAAGACTTAGTTGAGGATGAAAAGAAAATTAAAAGTAAAAAAAGAAAAGCACTTAAATATTTAGAAATCGCAAAAGAAGAATTAAACAAAACAGAAGATGAAAGAGAAAAAGATAGAAAGATTCATAAAGAGCAAGATATCAAGAATATGCAAAAACAAATGGAAAATGAACATATTATGAGTGAAATTGGAGAGTTTAGCCTAACTCAGGCTTTTAAAGACGCAAAAGCACTTGCAGAATGCGCTTGTAAATTCCAAAATGATTTTAATAGTAATATAGAATTTGAAAAGTGTCAGAAGATTGAAAAACAACTTGTAAAGAAAGCTGATAATGCAAAAAATAAAAATATTCTCTATGAGGCAGAGGTAATATTTCAACAATTGATTGAAGATTGTAACTAAGAAAACATAAAAAAATGAAAAAACTACTATTGATTTTAATGATAACTCCTATGTTATTTATTAGTTGTAACAAGAATGACTATACAATTAATGAAAATGCACTAACAATAAAATATAATGGTTTGATAAATGGTTTCAAAATCAAAATCATTTGGACTCCAAGAAGCGAGTATGAAGGTTATATTGGTTCTGCAACCATTTTATTAACAAATACAATAACAAATAGAACATCATACATAATAAATAATTACTGTTCTATTGAAAATGAGATTATAAAGAAGATTAAAATAATAAATAAAGGCAAGTACTTAGGTTTAGAAAAAGATTATAATTTTAAAATTGATTATGATCCTAATTATTCTTCATTTCATTTTTTAGACATTAATTTTGATAACAAAAAAGAATTACTAGTCTATAGGTCGGGACTAGGTCAAAGGGGTGGAAGCACTATTAAACTATATGAATATTCACTTGGAATGTACAGCGATTATCCTGATTTTTGGACTGAAATAAATTATGACCCGTTTAATTCATTGGATGATATGTCATATATCGATTTAGAAAATAAAAAAATTGAAATTTATGGATCTAATGGTGTATGTGCTGGAACATATGATGAATATATTTACAATAACCGTTGGATTTATTCCAAACGCATAGTTGAAAAAGAAATTGATTTTGAGTGCTACAATTATATATATAGTGTCCTTGATTCTGACATTAATCCTAAAGTAAGTTATAATTATGAATTAATATCAATTGAAAAGCAATAAACCAAAATGAAAAAACTAAATCAAATTTCTATAGCAATATTATGTGTTGGAGGATTTTTTAAACACAATTCATACCCTTATGCTAATATTTTAGTTTCGATAGGTTTTATAGCAGTTGCTGTTACATTAATTGCTATGGCATTTTCAAAAAACCAACAATAAATCTAAATATTTGGATAAAAACAAAACAAGAAACCCCTACAATCGCTAGATTATAAGGGTTTGTGTCTTGCGGTCTGG
>CAJXFN010000055.1 GCA_913052655.1 uncultured Flavobacteriales bacterium
CCAATTAGAACAGATTGCTGTTTTGATGGAGTCAACTAATAGATTATACAAAATTAATCAAGCTTTAATTTTTTTAACTAAGATTGATAATAGATTTTACAATGAAGCATCTAATATTAATCTAAACAAATTACTAATTCAACAGTTAGAATTCTTTGATGATATCATTAATCAAAGAGGTGTTAATTTGAAACTCAATACAAATGAAGAATTAAATATATATATGAATAAAGATCTAGCAGAAAGTATGATTAGTAATTTAATTAGAAATGCAATTGTTCATAATAACTCTAGAAATCAGATTCATATTTCTATAACAAAAAATAGTTTTGTGATTTCAAACACTGGAGAAGATTTAACATTTCCTGAATCAAAGATTTTTGATCGATTTAAAAGATCAGAATCAAATAAAAGAAGTTTAGGTATTGGTCTTTCAGTTGTTAGGAGTATTTGTAAATTATACTCATTTGATCTTTCCTATACAAAAGATGAATTGCATAGATTTGTAATAAAATTTAAATGAATATGAAAAATATTAATGAAATATTTAAAAAAGAAAATGTTACAATTATAGATGTCAGAACTGAGGAAGAATTTTCTGAAGGTCATTTAGAAAATTCTATAAATATTCCTTTACATGAAGTACAAGATAGAGTAGAAGAATTGAGATTAATGCAGCCAATGGTGTTATGCTGCAGATCGGGACAAAGAAGTGGTAGAGCAATGGAATTCCTTCAGTCTCAGGGGTTGACAGAGTTATGTAATGGGGGAGGGTGGTCTGAATTAGTAGATCTTAATCCTTAAATCTTGGAGCTTCTTAATATTTATGGAGTTCTTTGTGCTGTTGTTATAGGTATTGTTTTAGGTTTAACTGGTGCGGGAGGATCTATTCTTACGGTACCTGTATTAGTATATGTATTAAATATTATTCCAGTAACAGCTACAGCATACTCTTTATTTATAGTAGGAGTAACTTCTTTTATGGGAACTCTAAGAAATTTACGAAACCACACAATAAATTTTAATCTCGCTTATGTCTTTGGAGTCCCTTCTTTGATATCTGTATTTCTTACTAGAAAATATTTTGTTCCTTATCTTCCAGAAATAATATATCAAACTAATTCTTTTTCTTTAAGTAAGGACTTTTTAATAATGACTTTTTTTGCTTTCTTAATGTTATTTTCTTCAATTTCTTTGATTAGGGGAGTGACTTATAATAATTCTTCTGAAAGAAAATTCAACAAACTATTTTTGTTTTTTGAAGGGATTATAATAGGTTTTGCTACTGGTTTTGTAGGTGCGGGTGGAGGTTTTTTAATAGTTCCCACATTAGTGATTTTTGCTAATATTCCAATCAAGAACGCTATTTCTACTTCCTTACTTATTATTTCAATAAAATCTTTAGTAGGCTTTTTAGGAGATATAGGAAATGTTATTATTAATTGGGAATTTTTAATTTGTTTTTCTCTTGTATCAGTAATTGGTATTATTATTGGGATATGGTTAAGTAGTTTTATAAACGGAAACAATTTAAAAAGGTTGTTCGGTTATTTTATTTTAATAATGTCAATTACAATTATTTTAAAAGAGTCATTTGTCTAATTATAAAAGAAAAAAATAACTTATCTTTGTATTAGATGATGAATTTTAACAAATATATTTTTTTTCTATTTTTATTACTTTCTGTTAACTTAACAAAAGCACAGATAGTCACAGGTATTATTGTTGAAAAGGACCAAACTAAAAATCAAAATCTGATCCCTATTTCTGATGCAAATGTAGTATGGGAGGGAACTAATTTAGGAGTTGTTTCAGACAAAAAAGGTATGTTCTCAATTCAAATTCCTGAAAAATTACCAGCTAAATTAATTGTTTCATTAGTTGGTTATCAAACATTTACAAAAATTATTGACAAATCAGGTTTTAATGAAATTGAGATGACTAGGGGAGTTTACATTGAAGAGGATATTGAAGTGAGAGGTCAAGTTAATTCTACTATTGTAACAACTTTAAATCCTATAAACTCACAAGTCCTTACTAGTTGTGAATTAGAAAAAGCAGCCTGTTGTAATCTATCTGAGAGTTTTTCAACTAATACTTCTGTGGATGTTATGCCTACAGATGCAGTTACTGGATCAAAAAAAATTCAGATGTTAGGTTTAGATGGAAAATATACTAAAGTAACTTTAGGTAATTCTCCATTAATTAGAGGTCTTTCTTCATCTTTTGGTTTTACTCATGTCCCTGGTTCTTGGATTGAATCTATACAGATTATCAAAGGAACAGGTACTGTGATAAATGGTTATGACGCATTAACAGGTCAGATTAATGTAGAATATCTAAAAAATTCATCTAAATTTTTCTGGAATTCTTATATCAATTCAGAATCAAAATTTGAAAACAACTTAGTAATTTATAATAAGAAAAATAATTGGAGGAATAATTTATTTTTACATTATACATTGTTTGACAGAGAGATGGATCATAATAATGATAATTTCATGGATATGCCTAAGATGAAAAATATTCATATTCATAATAATTTAGAATATAATAGTGATAAATATTATCTTTTAGTCTCAGGAAGGTTTATGGATGAACAAAGAAGGGGAGGTACATTGTCCGATTTCATAGATTTTGATGTTAGTATTGATAATAGAATTTTTGATTTTGAATCTAAAATTGGTCTAATACAACCAAAACAACCAGGTAGAAGTTTATCATTAAATATTTCTATTTTAAACCATATACAAAGATGTATTTTAGGAAATAATAACTTTGATGCAATTCAAGAATCATTTTATCTAAATCTTATAAGAAAGACTTATTTATTTAATCGGATTAATGTAATTAATTACGGATTGAGTTTAAATTTAGATAATTTTAATGAGTCTTTTAGTGGTAATACCGACCAACCCTTTGAAAATGAAAATAGAAAAGAAAATGTAACTGGTGCATTTTTAGAGTATTCAAATACTGAAGGTAAGCTTAGTACTATTTTAGGATTAAGAGCAGATTATTACAATAAAAAAACATATTTTCTCCCTAGATTAAATTTAAAATATAGTTTTAATGATCAACTATCATTCAGATTTTCTTCTGGAAGATCTTTAAAGATACCTAACGCGATATCTGAAAACATTTCTTTGTTATCTTCAAATAGATTTATTCAGTTTCCATACATGTATCTTCCAGAAATAGGTTATAATTTTGGAGGTAATATTACTTATGTATTTAAAATTTTAGGAAATAACGCTACTGTTAATTTAGATGCTTATAAAACAATTTTTGAAGATAAAATAATTGTTAATTTAGAATCACCAGGCATTTTAAGTTTTGAAAATTCACATTTTAATTCAAATTCTAATAATTATCAAATAGAATTATATTATGATATTTCAAAATCAGTTAAAACTAAATTTGGTCACAAGATTAATCATGTATATTCTAATTTTGATGGAGAAGATAAATTTGAGATACTTACACCTAGATATCGTACGATGTATAATATATCTTATGAAAACCCATCAAAAAAATGGTTAATAGATGCTACCCTTAATAGTATTGGTAATGTTAGAATCCCTGACTATGAAACAAATAATGGGAAAATTGATTCCTATTTCTCAGATCCATATTTTTTATTAAACTCACAAATAACAAGAAAAATTAATCAATGGGATTTTTATTTAGGAGCTGAAAATATTAATAATTATACCCAACATAATCCCATCATTAACTCAAATGATCCAAACTCTGATTTTTTTGATGCATCATTAATTTATGCTCCACTTAGAAGTAGACTATTTTATTTTGGATTGAGATTTAAGATAAAGTAACCTATTTTTTATTTAAAATTTTCTCTAGGATTTCTATAGCAGAATCAGCGATAACTGTACCAGGTCCAAATATACCACTAACTCCTGCGTTAAATAGAAAATTGTAATCTTGTTTAGGTATTACTCCACCAGCAATTACTAAAATATCTCCTCTTCCAAATTCTTTTAGTTCCTTTAGAACTCCAGGAACTAATGTTTTGTGTCCTGCTGCTAGAGATGATATGCCTAAAATGTGAACATCATTTTCAACTGCTTGTTTTGCGGCTTCTTTAGGAGTTTGAAACAATGGGCCTACATCTACATCAAATCCTAAATCAGCAAAGGAAGTTGCAACAACTTTAGCTCCTCTATCATGTCCGTCTTGTCCCATTTTAGCGATCATAATTCTGGGTCTTCTTCCCTTAATCTTTGCAAACTTATTCGAAAGATCAAGAGCCTTTTTAAAGTTTTTATTTTGTTTAATTTCCATTTTATATACTCCTGATATAGTTTGATTTTTTGCTTGATATCTACCAAAAACTTGTTCCATGGCTTCTGATATTTCTCCTAAAGTAGCCCTATCTCTTGCTGCTATAATTGCAAGTTCTAATAAATTTTGATCATCTTTTTTACATGCTTTTTTCAGATTTTGAAGTGATTCCTGTACTTTAGTATTATTTCTATTTTCTTTTATAAAATTAATTCTATTAATTTGAGATTCTCTTACAGCAGAGTTATCTAATTCTAATATTTCTAACTCAGAATCTTCTTGCTCGAGTTTATTAGAGTTTACTCCAACAATAATATCTGTTCCACTATCAATCCGTGCTTGTTTTCTAGCTGCAGCTTGTTCTATTTTCATTTTTGGAATTCCTGTTTCAATTGCTTTCGTCATACCTCCAAGTTCTTCAATTTCTTTAATATGTTTCCATGATTTCTGTACTAAATCATGAGTTAATTTTTCTACATAATAAGAACCACCCCATGGATCAACAGTATTACAAATTCCAGTTTCTTCTTGTAGATATATTTGAGTATTTCTAGCAATCTTAGCGGAGAAGTCTGTAGGAAGAGCTATTGCTTCATCTAAAGCATTAGTGTGTAGACTTTGTGTTCCTCCCATCACCGCTGCCATTGCTTCTACACAAGTTCGGGTAACATTATTAAAAGGATCTTGCTCGGTTAAACTCCACCCACTTGTTTGGCAATGTGTTCTCAATGCCATTGATTTAGGATTTTTAGGTTTAAAATTACTAACTATTTTAGACCATAGCAATCTACCAGCTCTCAGTTTTGCTATTTCCATAAAATGATTCATGCCAATACCCCAAAAAAATGATAATCTGGGTGCGAAATCATCAATTTTCATTCCAGAATTTATTCCTGTTTTAATATACTCTAATCCATCAGCTAATGTGTAAGCAAGTTCAATGTCTGCAGTAGCGCCTGCTTCTTGCATATGATAACCAGAAATGGAAATACTATTAAATTTAGGCATTTTTTTAGAAGTATATTTAAAAATATCTGATATGATCCTCATGGAATAATTAGGAGGGTATATATAGGTGTTTCTAACCATGAATTCTTTTAAAATATCATTTTGTATAGTTCCTTTTAATTTTTCAGTGCTAATACCCTCTTCTTCTGCCGCCACAATATAAAATGCAAGAATTGGTAGTACAGCGCCATTCATAGTCATGGAAACAGACATTTTATCTAAAGGAATTTCATTAAATAAAACTTTCATGTCTTCAACTGAATCTATGGCTACACCAGCCATACCAACATCACCAACTACTCTTTCATGATTAGAATCATATCCTCTGTGTGTCGCCAAATCAAAAGCAACTGAAAGCCCTTTTTGTCCTGCAGATAAGTTTCTTCTATAAAAGGCATTTGACTCTTCAGCAGTAGAAAATCCTGCATACTGTCTAATTGTCCAAGGTTTCATAACATACATAGTTGAGTATGGACCTCTCAAATAAGGTGGGATGCCAGCAGCGAATCCTATATGTTCTACTGCTGACAAATCAGAATTCGTATATTTTGATTTTATTTCGATTCCTTCTGCTGATGAATGTGTTTGAATATTATCTTCTGTAAATTCATAAGAGTTGATATCTAAATCTTTTAATAATTCTGAAACTAAATAATCTATATAATAAGATCCTTCTGTAGGATCTGTGACTTTGTCTAAATAACTTTCTTTTCTTAAAATTATATGCTGATTTCTAGCAATTCTATCTGAAAAATCAGTGTTTTTATTTGAAAAAGAATGAAGAAGAATGCCGTTCGCTCCACCAAAAATAGCAGACATACACTCGGTAGTTGTTCTTAAAATATTATTGTACTCAAATTCTGATTCTTTATTTCTTAAGGAACTTTCACAAAAGATAAATGGATCGTTAGAAGTTAAATTTTTCCATGCTATTCTAAATGCTTTTATTTTAGCAATTTCTAGAAAGAAATTACTTCCAATCTTAAAATTAAAATGTGTGATATTTTCTTTTTTCTGACCTTCTAAAATAGCAAAATGAATTTGTTCTTTAGCAGTTTTTCCTTTTACATCAATACTGTTATTGTTTAATATTGCATCAATTTTTTTGTTATTTTTTTCAAGATAATTATTCCATTCTGCTATAAATTTTTTTTTATAATTTGTAAACTTTATTTGGATATGTTCTACAGAAATATTTTTAAGTAAGGAATTTAAATTGTTAGGGTTGGAAAAACAAAGTCCTCCGATATCATTGTTTAATGCTTGTAAAGCTTTTTTATTAGCTATTTTAGCGTTTGTTGAATCAATATACTGAAATGCAATCCAATTCTTGGGAAGTTTAGTATTGAATCTTTTGGATTTAGATTCATCAGTATAAATTGGCAGCACAGAAATACCTTCAATTTCAGAAACTAAATTTTTGTTATAATCAGCACCTTTTAGGTCCTGGTTTATTTTTTCACGCCATTCATTTAAACTAACTTTGTTAAAGTCTTCAAATAATTTACTCATCCGTTTTTTCTCTGATTAAAATTATATCTTCCCCATCTTTTTTCATCAGAAAGTTTTCCCTAGCAAACCTTTCTAATTCATCCTGATTATTGTTTAATCTTTCTAGTCTATCTTCCATTTCAGAAATCTCTAATAAAAGACTGTCAATAGTTTCTTCTTTTTTATTTAATTCATTTATCCTTTCGTTAAGTAAAACCAAGTTGTTTTCATCTAAAAAACTAATCCAAACGAGAAACAAAAATCCTACAACAAAAAACTTGTTTTTGAATATTTCAGGGATTTTACTGTATAAATCTTTTATTTTTAACACATTGCAAATATAATATTTAGTCCTTCTTTTATTGTTAAAAATTTCATTTTCTAATCTTATGTTAATTTCCTTTAATGTTAAAAAATGTAGTTATTTTTAGCACATGGAACTTTTAAGTACTCCAATAGAATTTTTAAAGGGTGTAGGTCCTAGTAGGGCTGACCTTCTAAAAAAAGAATTAAATATATTTACATATAAAGATTTGTTGTATTATTTTCCTTTTAGATATGTAGATAAAAGTAGAATATTTAAGATTTCTGATCTTGATATTGATATGCCTTATGTTCAAATTAAAGGAGAAATTATAAGATTTGAAGATATTGGGAAGGGGAGATCTAGAAGATTGGTGGCTCATTTACGAGATGAAACAGGCATTGTTCAACTAGTATGGTTTAAAGGAACTAGATGGATAAAGAGTAGCCTAAAATTAAATACCACATACTTAGTTTTTGGAAAACCATCCTACTATAAAAACAGTTTTAATATTGTGCACCCTGAAATTGATTTATGGGAGGATTATAACAAGAAAGCTCATGTGGGATTACAAGGAGTCTATCATTCCTCTGAGAAATTATCTTCAAAAGGATTAAATAGTAGGGGCATTTTAAAATTGATTAAAAATCTGATTCCACTACTGAAAAATGATATTCATGAATCCCTTTCAGATAAAATAATAGATCAATTAAAGTTGCCGTCAAAAGAAAAAGCTTTGGTAGATATTCATATTCCAAAAAATAATAAAGATTTTATTAGAGCTCAAAAAAGATTGAAGTTTGAGGAGTTTTTCTTTTTACAACTTCATTTATTGAAGGTAAAGCTAATCAGAACTCAAAAAATTAAGGGTTATCCTTTTCCAATAATTGGAGATAATTTTAATAGTTTTTACAATAATCACTTACCTTTTAATCTGACAGAAGCACAAAAAAGAGTATTAAAAGAAATAAGAAAAGATGTACAAGGAAATGCCCAGATGAACCGCTTATTGCAAGGTGATGTTGGAAGTGGAAAAACACTAGTAGCTTTTTTATGTATGTTAATGGCAGTTGATAATGGATTTCAAGCCTGTATTATGGCTCCAACAGAAATTTTAGCGCAGCAACATTTTGAAACACTTTCTGAGTACACTAAAGAAATGAATCTTGAAATAGGAATTTTAACAGGATCTAGCAAATCGAAAGAAAGAAAGGTTTTGCACGAGAAATTAGAAAATGGTACTTTAAATCTATTAATTGGGACACATGCTCTATTGGAGGAAAAGGTTGTTTTTAACAACTTAGGACTAGTAGTAATAGACGAACAACATCGATTTGGAGTTGCTCAAAGATCAAAGCTCTGGAAAAAAAATGATTTTCCTCCTCATGTTTTGGTGATGACCGCAACTCCAATACCTAGAACTTTATCTATGACTTTATACGGTGATTTAGAAGTATCTTTAATTGATGAGTTACCTCCTGGAAGGAAAGAGGTTAAAACAGTTTGGAGATCTGATTCTAATAGATTAAAAGTAATTGGTTTTGTTAAAGAACAGATAAATTTAGGTAGACAGATTTATATTGTATTTCCATTAATAAAAGATAGCGAAAAATTAGATTATAAAAATTTAATGGATGGATTTGAAAGTTTACAAAGAGATTTTCCTTTACCAGATTATCAGGTTTCGGTGGTTCATGGGAAGATGAAGGCTGAAGAAAAGGAATATGAAATGAAACGATTTGTTGATGGGATTACGGATATTATGGTAGCAACTACCGTAATTGAAGTTGGTGTCAATGTTCCAAATGCATCGGTAATGATAATTGAAAGTGCGGAGCGGTTTGGTCTCTCACAATTACATCAACTTAGAGGAAGGGTTGGAAGAGGTTCAGATCAATCTTATTGTATTTTAATGAGTGGTAATAAGATAAGTAATGAAGCTAAACATCGCTTAAAAACTATGGTAGAAACTAATGACGGGTTTAGAATTTCAGAAGTTGATTTAAGTTTGAGAGGCGCGGGGGATATTATGGGTACCAAACAATCTGGATATCTTCAGTTTAAAATTGGAGATTTAACAAAAGATATTAAAATTTTAGAATACTCTAG